>CAZRQJ010000171.1:0-4414 GCA_964602075.1 uncultured Planctomycetia bacterium | reverse complement strand
CGGTAGTGGGAGCGGAACGTGCGTTCGACCTGCTCCCGCTCGTGCTTCCGGAGCATCCGATGCGCCTATCCGGGTAAAAACTCGATCTGTCAACCCAATCCGTGCATATTCAGCAGGAACAAAGCTACCGCAATGTGCCATCAAAACTATGAGTGCAACCATGCGCATATATGTGGATTTCCCTCCCATGTTTGGACCGGTTAGAATAATAATCTGTTGTGATTTTGGATCGAGAATTACGTCGTTTGCAACATATCGACTTCTGCCGACTGCTCTTTCGACCATGGGATGCCGCCCTTGTCGTATTTCTAAACCCAATTCTTCCGTTAGTACTGGACGATGCCACTTTTCGGTGATAGCCGTTTCCGCCAGGCTTATGATCGTGTCTAGTGAACCTATTGCACTCGCAATAGAAAGCAAGTTTTCACGCTCACGAGCAACTACTTCAACTAAATTATCGAATATTTCTCTTTCAATTCTATGTAAATTGCTCTCGGCGTTAGCGAGTTTTAGTTCATGTTCAGATAGTTGAGGTGTCGTATAGCGTTCTGCGTTAACCAGCGTTTGTTTGCGGTCGTAATAATCTGGAACTAAATGTTGATTGGCTTTAGATACTTCAATGAAGTATCCGAAAGTGCTAGTGAACTTGACTTTAAGCGAGCGAATGCCTGTCTTATCAGCTTCTTGCTCTTGGTAGTTTATAAACCATGCTTTTCCTTCCCTGATGAGCGACCTGTACTCGTCTAGTTCGTGAGATACCGCTGGTGCAATTACATTGCCGTCTGAAACCGCTAAGGGTGGATCTTCCGCTAACGTATCAAGTAATACTGATCTAACCGGCAACTCCTGCGTTAAAACGGCTGAAATGAAAAGAAACAAGCTGTTCTCTTGTTCGGTGTTTGTAATCTGTTTTAAACTTGATTGCAGTTCTTCTAACAATGATAAAGAGTCGCGTAAAGCAGCCAGTTCTTTAGGATTAGTTTTTTTCAAACTCGCACGATGAGCTACGCGTTCAATGTCACAGATGCCATTTAGTGATATCTTTATACTGTCCAATATTGTTCTGTGAGCAATTATCTCCTCGACAGCTGTTAAACGAGCTTCAATTGAGTTATTGTTGCGCAGCGGCGAGCGAAGCCATTCTACTAAAGTACGTCTTCCCATACCTGTGCTAGGTCGTGAGTAAACAGTCAGAAGACTTTCACCACCTGTAAATGAGCCGTCAATCAGTTCAAGATTTGCAAGTGAATGTGCATCCAGTACCATTTTATCTGATAAATCGATTGGGACTAGAGACAAATTTAGATCCTGAACTTTGAAACTGTAACGGAGTGTTCTTACGACCTCAAACAATGCTTGCAGAGTTGCGATTTTTCCTTCAAGGCCAAGAGCCTTCAAAGGAGCATTAAATTGACGTTCAGTAAAATATATCAAATCTGAATCCGATGGAAACACACCAGACTCGGCTATTGCTCCATCCGACATAACAGCCGACAACCTAGTTCTGAATTGTGATTTGAACAAATCAGGAGAAAGCTTCATCTCGCGCGGCGATCTGCTTTCAATTTCAGCAATCAGAGTTTGCGATGAATCATCATCTACTTCACCAGCGTACACAACTCCTCCGCTTGATTCTAGGATCGCAAATCCAAAACGATCTTTGCGTTTGACTATCACTGCTAAGTAGTTTGATCTGTCGGTGTTTAAGTACTCGTCCTCGATCAATGTTCCAGGCGTGATAATCCTAGTGACATCTCTTCGAACAATACCTTTTGCCGATGCCGCATCTTCCATTTGATCTGCTACGGCGATTGTCAAACCCTCTTCGACAAGTCGTTTAATGTATCGGGAAACGCTGTGGTATGGAACACCACACATAGGTATTTTTGTTTGTGCATTTAAGTTGCGTTTGGTTAATGTTATACCTAATACTTTACTCGCTTTAACGGCGTCATCGCCGAACATTTCATAGAAATCGCCTAATCGGAACAACAGAATTGCATCACGGTATTCTTTTTTTAATGCAAAATACTGCCTGAATAATGGCGTAGCTGTTGTTTCTTGCGGTTGAGTATGTGACATAGCAGTAAACAGAAAACGTAAAATGCTGCACTGAAAATTGATTATATCGCTCTGTGCCTTAAATAGTTATCTTCAAGTTGAGCGGATCATTATGGCTCCTCATTGTTCCTATCGCCCATACACAATCACGGTTCTCTTTTTCGCACTCATCTGCTCGTTCACATTCTACGTTCATATACCCGCCGGTTTTCGGACGAAGCACACCGCCGAGTCCTCGTTGCATAGGGAGTCTTGATTCAATTTTTACATGTACTTCAGTACCTAACAAACTACAAGTTTGCGTTTGAGATCGTAAGCCAATGATCATTTAGATAACACCTCCCTTTGCTTAGAAATTTAATTATATTGTGTTTCAGAGATATGTGCAACATCATTTCTAACATAGCTATGGTTACAGCATGCTAAGATAGTCTTGTCAAGAAAAGGATATGACAAAATTTCAAGTCTTGGTGCATTAAAATTAAAAGTCATGCTTGATTCAACTAATTTACGTTACGATCGTCTGACTCGTGTTCCAAATCTGCTCAATCTTGGTATAAACTCGCTGCGACAAAAAACTATTGCAATTGTTGGTTGTGGCGGACTTGGCAGCGCAATCATTAACTTACTCTGTCGATACCCGATAGGACGACTTGTTATTCTCGACCGCGATTTGGTTGATGAAACAAACCTAGGTCATCAACTTCTTTTTACACCAGCTGATGCACTCGAATCGCTCCCGAAGGTTGTCGCAGCTGAAAAGTACATAAGTAATGTAAATCCCGAAATTGAAGTAGTCCCGCATTTCGTCGATTTACGTTCGACAAACATTGATGCTGTGTTGACCGGATGCGATTTGGTCCTCGACGGACTCGATAATTTCGAAACTAGGTTTCTGTTAAACGATTGGTGCGTGAAGAATAGAATTCCGTACATTTATGGTGGACTCGTAGAGCGCGAAGCAATAACTAAGGTAATTATTCCACAAAGGACAAGCTGCTTGCGCTGTCTCATTCCAGAACTTCCTCCTGTTGGTTCAATAAGAACATGCGACGTTTACGGTATTCATCTGCCCGTAATCACAGCTCTCGCTTCTGTTATGATCGACTTTGCGCTGACAACTTTCAGAAACAAAGATACAAATGAAGTCGCAAGTTTTATAGGCAAGTTAGTAAGTATCCAATTCAATACCAATGGCATTCATCTCGACGAGTTTCCTGCTTCTCGAATTTCAAATCCTGCTTGTCGAACGTGCAACGGGCATTACGATTTTCTTGACACGAAACCAAATACTTCGATAGTTCAAGTTTGTGGTCAGAATGCGTTGAGTATGACATTAGGCGACGTCGTGGATATCAAATCTATAGTCAGTAAACTTTTCACTCTCGACAATAAGAACTTTGAGATAAAAACTACTGATTATTACTCGCGTTTGACCGATGTCTCAACTCAAATTGCGTTTACATTATTCACACACGGACGCATCCTGATGGAAGGATCGAATGACGAAAGGATACTACGCACATTTGTTAGTAAGTACATCGGTATGTGAGCCTTCTTCTTGTTACTCATCAGAATCTATGCAGAATATCAGCTAATCCTCGCACCCGTCTTAACTGGCTTATCTGGCACGAGTACGCTGAAGCCGCCTTCATCGTCCTGCGCTGCAAGTAGCATCCCGCAGCTCTCTATCCCGCACATTTTACGCGGCTTGAGATTAGCGACGATAATAACCGTCTTCCCAATCAACTCTTCCGGTTTGTACCAAAGCGCTATTCCCGCGACAACCTGACTTCCTGTCTCCGTTCCATCGTCCAGTGCTAGATGAATAAGCTTGTCAGTTCCTTCGACTCGCTTTGCGTCGACTACTTTGACCGTCGTCAGACGCACTTGCAGGAAATTTTCAATGTCAATTTGTTCCGGATATATAGAATCCTCATGTTTATCTATACAAGGCTTTCCTGCAAGGGCAGGGGATATGGCAGGTTTCACTTTTTCGACGTTGTTCGGTTTGTCTCTATCTTTACCGCCGTCGTCCTTAGGTGCTTTCTTTTCCACTCTAGGAAACACCGGCTCGCTCTTTGCAACAGGCGTGTTCGCCGGATATGGTTTATGAAGTTCCTCCCAACCATGTTTCTCCACCTTACCCGAAAGCCCTATGTTATTCCACATCTTCTGTGCTGACTCCGGAACAACGGGGCTGATAAGAAACACAACGGACTTGAGTGCGCTGAAAAGGTTATAGAACATTGTTGCAATCTCGTCCCGTCGTTCTGGTTTTTTCTTGAGGGTCCAAGGCTGCTTTTCGTCAAAATACTTGTTACTTTCACGGACGAGTTCCCACGCAATCCTT
>CAZRQJ010000170.1:0-4521 GCA_964602075.1 uncultured Planctomycetia bacterium | reverse complement strand
GGGTGATCTTGATGACTGGTAAGGAATTAATCGTAATTGGTGAGCATACTTCAGAGGATGAATCAGCGCACGAAGCTGGCCTTCCGCACGTTCATCCCGTCCCTGTTTGGCTAATGGGGGGGGTATTTACTGCTTTGTTATTTTTGACTTGGGTTACATTTGCCGCCACATCTGTAGATTTTGGTGTAATGAACTTGTGGATCGCAATGGCTATAGCGACGGTTAAGGCGTTCTTAGTAGCTCTGTACTTTATGCACCTACGCTGGGAACGTCTGTTTAACGGATTTATTTTCTTGGGTGCTCTCGTGTTCGTTATGATTTTTGTTGGTATCACATTGATGGACACGAAAGAATATCAAGCTGACATTATCCAGCCAGCAAAAATTGTTCAAAGTTCGACTATACCCAAGTAAATAACTGCTTTCAATGATGGATTAAATGGAAAACAAGAAGAAACAAAAGAAAATGAATGTCGAGGAAATAGAACCAACTGAAAAGGCATTTCGCATGGGTTTATTCGGAATGTGGTTACTGATTATGTCGTTAAGCGTTCTGTTCGCAGCGACCTTGTTAGGGTTGACAGTTGCATATATCAATCCTAACAATCCTCGTGGCGCCGACGGGTCGGACTTTCCAATGGGTTTTTTTATCAGCACATTGATCATACTAATTAGCACACTTACCATATCCAAATCTGTGAAAGCGATAAAAACACGAGCTGTTCGCCAGATCGAATCTGGGTTGGTTCAAACCTTAGGACTTGCTTATGTATTTCTTTTTGTCCAATTTGCTAATTGGATACAACTCTATCGTCTGCAAATAACACCTTATTCACAAGATATGTACGCTTTTAGCATTTACATTTTGACAATTTTACACGCGCTACACGTTTTAGGTGGATTGGTACCACTAACGCAGCTTGTGTCGAGAGCGAAAAGCGGAGATTTTGGAATGTCGTTTTACAATGCAGTAAGGTATACAGCGACATATTGGCACTTTCTTAGCATTGTTTGGTACGTGGTTGTTGTAGTTTTATGGTTTATGTAAGAACCTAATTGAATTAACGTTCGTCTAGCTAAATCCCAATTCTCTATCCAACTGCTCCGCTGCTTTCGTTAGCGGAGTAACTTCGTTTGATTCAAAGCTCACCTTCCATCGGTAAACTATGTTGTCACTAGAGTAGGGAGGAGTGACTGTCCAAAGATAGTATATTTCGCCTTCGCGAAGCATAGGCTCTGAAGGAACAACTAAATACCCCTGTTGTGACAGTCGCTGAAAATATGCTTCATATTCGGAAATTCGCACTTGAGGCGCAGCATAGTCGTTAGTTTCAAGTTCGCGCAACACACCTGTCATATAATCTGTTGCGTATATTCCTCCTGCAATTACAGCAAGCAATAATATTGATAGAACAATTATAAGCAATTCACCAAAGCCGGCAAGCACCTTGCGCGAAGCACTTTTGTCAATTTCAAGACGCTTCTTGCGCCTGCTTCGTAATTCCGTCGGTGTCAAGCCGTCCATAATGATTCTCCGTAAAACCGCGCCTATTAACAGGCTGTCACAATGTCATTCTTCGGATACTGATTCGGTCAAGCGCGCTCGACCTACGTATGCAGGTCTTTACGAGCAATGAAGCTAGAATACCGATACATCAATCCCTTGTGTATCGATAGATCGAGCTGTTCATCACGATGCCTGACTTCACGCATAAACCTGCGCCAGAACGTATGATACCAGTTGTAAACACCAACGTTGAAAAATAAGCTGTATGACGAAGATTCACTGGCTAATCATCAACTGGAAACGCGGTGCCTTTTCGTTCACTGATTATTGTTGAAAAATTTAGCTTCTCCAATTCGGAACTGACTGAAACGGCTTGGTCAAAGGTGTCGAAAATGCCTTCAACAAAAAACTTGTTTCCGATAACAACAACTTGAGGTTTGAAGCTATCAGGAAATCGTTTCGTTTCGATAAGCTCAAAAGCTCTTTCAACGCTTTCAATGCCTATAACTTGCACAACATTAACAACCGGAACAACAACGTTTGTTTTATACTTTATATCAATTGCAAGTCGAGCAGGGTCGTCAACTTCAATAACCTTGAAAAAAGCGGGTTTTGTTATGAAAAATTCCAGCTGCTTTATATTGCCATTTTTGTTCGACACTAGGCTAAAAGGTAACGAATCTTTCTTTTGTACATAGGTATTGTCTAAACTACCGACACCTGCAAAGGTAATAGTGAACCTATAAGGGCAAGAACGATACTCGACCCTGTATTTTGGATGAACTACAGGTTTGATGGTTTTACCTGGGTTTTCCTTATCCGAAATGCCGAATTCTACGACAATACGGCGGAAATCCGGGTGTTTTCCGAATCTTATGCCAGTAAGAATCATACCGCTATCCGCTTTCCCGCCTTCGAAATAGCCAGCATCTTTGTACTGCGCAGGCTCAACAATTGTCGGTTCATTTTCTTTCGTCGAAACGCTATGCTCTTTGGCGACATCAGTATTTTCACGCGGAACAATAGACGGCGGTGAACTGTCGGCGGAGGGAGTCGCAGCTTCCATTCTAGTTGACGACACAAATGGCGAATCAACGTTCTCGATAGGACCGAAAGTATAAGGTAGTTGCCCGTCGCGAACAGCTATCACCGGCGCAGAATCAGATTGCAGATCCAAATATCCGAATTTAAAGACAACTCCTGCGACTGCCAACAGCACGACTAGCATCGGCAGAGCCGAGCGGCGTTTTCTTCTAGGTTTGAACTTCATTACACACCTCTAGCTGTGAAGCTGCAATTGCAAACTTCAGCGATTGCGAAGAATCGAATTTACGTGGCGGCAACTTAGGATTTTTTAAGTACTTTGCAACGGCGGCTATTGCATAACAATCATACCAATAGAAACCCATCAAGTCAACAGTTATCAACAATTATCTTCCCTAAATGTTGACAGCTGTTAGTTATCCGCGAATCTGTTTTATAAGCTAATCCTTTAGTGCTGGGTTAACTCGCTAACAAGGTGATTGCTTTGTTGTTAACGTAATTCCGTATCAATATATATCAGATAAAACAAAATAGAGATATCCAATATATTATTAAGCGGAGTCCGAATCTCCAATTTGAACAATGGAACTTTGTCCATTATCGGATTTCAAAGGGTACTTATTAAGCGACAGCTGCGTTAAAAGCTGTCGTTTCGGAGGATATTATGATTTTAAGTCCAAAGACTAAGGTGTTGCAGCTAGTCGAACAACATCAATTTTTAATCGATTTTCTTGCAGACTACAACCCGAAGTTTGCAGGTTTCCGCAATCCCGTGCTCCGAAAAACCTTCGGTAGGGCGGCAAGTCTTGGCAAGATTGCCTCGATGGGGAATCTGCCTGTTGACAAGCTCGTTTACGATATACGCAACAAGATAAAAGAGACTACTGGTTTAGAGGTTGAGGTTGACTTAGCGCAATTGCCTCTATCACGCGAGGAGCGCAGAGTGGTTCTCGAAGACTTAGTGCGTGATTTGCACGAAGGCAAGGATGTTGAAGACGTTAAACGCAGATTCAAAGAGATTGTAGAAGACGTATCGCCGACTGAAATTAGTGAGATGGAACAGTCGCTTATTCAAGCAGGAATGCCAATAGAGAATATTACCCATCTATGCGACGCACACGCCAGCATCTTTAAGGAATCGCTTAATGAATACGAACTACCAACCAAGCCGGCTGGACATCCAGTTCACACATATCGAGCGGAAAACGAAGCTCTAGTTGCAGTCTGTGATGAGATGGGCGATCTTCTTTTGAAACTAGGAGAACCGCCTGCATTAGACAAACTGATGGAGTTAAGCGATCAAATACAGGAAGTGTTCGAAAGACTAGGGCAGGTTGAAATCCATTACGCTCGCAAAGAAAACCAGCTTTTTCCGTTTCTCGAACGCGAAGGCGTGACAGGTCCACCGAAAGTAATGTGGGGTGTTCATGATGAGATACGTGACTATTTACGAGGCGCACGTCGTTCGTTAAGAGAACACTCTGTTGATGAGTATGTCGAGTTTATGAGTAAAGCAATTCATGGCATTCGTGAGATGGTGTTTAAGGAGCACTACATTTTACTTCCTATGGCTCTCGAATTGCTAAAAGAACACGACTGGCTAAAGATGCGCCAAGGCGAAGACGCAATCGGTTATGCTTTAGTCAAACCGGGGAAAGACTGGCCATCATACGATCTCGTCCTAGAAGCAGCGAAAGAAGCACAGGAACAATCTAAAACCCTGCCCGTATCGAGCTACCACGATCAGAATACTCAATCAGTAAACGTTGAAGCATCGTCGTCGCATGTACATGCAATGCCTGTTGACGCAAGCGCTAGTTTCGCTTCTGTTATGCTTAACCTACAGACAGGTGCGCTATCTCCCGAACAAGTGAACTTGCTTTTCAATCATTTACCTGTAGAGATTAGCTTTACTGACGAGAACCACACCGTACGTTATTATTCGGAAGGCACGGAGCGAATCTTTCCTCG
>CAZRQJ010000169.1:0-4527 GCA_964602075.1 uncultured Planctomycetia bacterium | reverse complement strand
GCCTTTCGTCTTACGGATAAAACCGTTTTCTAAAAGAAAACTTAGATTTACATTAGTGCCAGACGGTAGTTCATTAAAAGCATCCAAATTATAAACTTCAGTTTGGTAAGTTTTTAATGAACGAAAACCATCCATTTTTGGTAAGTGCATTACTAAAGGTATTTGACCGCCTTCGAAACGAGGATGGATGCGCCCACCGCTTCTAGACTTTTGCCCAGTCTGTCCACGACCACATTTGTGTCCTTGTCCTGCTGAAACTCCGCGTCCCTTTCGTTTGCGAGTTTTCACGCGGCTTGGATGTTTAATTAACTGAAATCTCTCAATTGCGGCATCGCTCATACTATTCCTCCGCACCAGCCGTTTCAATGATGTTCACTCTTCCTACTTCTGTAATTTCAACATTGATTGGTTCTACATCATCGACAATTTTAACGCGTGGTTTTTCAGTATGTAATTCAATTTTGGTCATGGTTCTCAAGCGATTTTTTAGCACTTTTCTAGGTTTTAGACCTTTGAGAGCATTAAAAGCGGCTTTAGCACAATTGATTCGATTGTTTGAGCCGAAATACTTCGCACTTACATCCGCTATACCAGCAAGCTTCAAAATAGTTCTTGCTGGACCGCCTGCGATAACGCCAGTACCTTCCTTCGCCGGTTTGAGCAAAATCGTTGTAGCACAGAAATTCTCTCTTACTTCGTAGGGAATTGTCGATCCTTCACGCGGTACTGTTATCAGATTCTTTTTTGCTAACTCAACACCTTTTCTAATAGCGTCGAGCACCTCGCTCGCTTTACCGATACCTAACCCAACTCTCCCGTTAAGATCGCCAACAGCAACTAATGCCGAAAAACCGAATTTTCGTCCACCTTTAACGACTTTAGCAACTCGATTGAGAAAAATTACTTCTTCAGAGAAGCCGTCATCAACCTGATCCCGTGAACGACGATCGCCCTTTCGTCGAATCGTTATCCCTTCTTGCACGTTCTTCCTGCGCCATACATTCGCTCCTATATATCAAGGCCAGCTTCACGAACAGCTTCGCAAAGCGCTTTAACCCTACCGTGATACTTATTACCGCCTCTGTCAAACACAGCTATGCTTACACCTGCCGCAAGAGCTCTCTCTCCGACAGTCTTGCCAATGATCCCTGCTTGTTCCGTCTTCTTTTTGCCTTCAATCAATTCACGCAAATCTGGATGGTTAGTGCTAGCAGATGCTATTGTTTTACCGACTGTATCGTCGATCAATTGTACGTAAATATGACGATTACTTCTAAACACCGAAAGGCGTGGACGCTCTGTGCTTCCTCGAACCTTCTTCCGCAAACGCTCATGTCTAACCTGTCTAGTTGCTTTTCGATCAACTTTCGTAAACATTCTGATAACTCCTATTTACCGCTCTTGCCAGCTTTGACGCGCACGGTCTCGCCTTTGTACCTAATTCCCTTATTTTCGTCCTGTCCGCCTTTTGCGCGATAAGACTCAGGTGGTTTGATACGACGAATTTTGTCCACACAATCACCGACATCCTGCTTGTCAATTCCAGAGATCTTGATTGTTGCGAGCTTATTCGAGACCTGCCTGACTTCTACATTTACCTTCGACTTATCAAACGGTATGTTTACAATATGGCTGAATCCAACATTCAAATCAATGCTATCCTCTTTAAGAATCGCTTTGTATCCTTGACCGTGTAGTTCAAGATCCTTTTGAAACCCTACCGAAACGCCAGTTACATGGTTTCCTACCATAGCTCTAGTCGTGCCAAACAGGGCACGAGTAAAACGATCAGACTTCTTTAGCTCAAACAGAAGAACGTCGTTCTCTAAAGTCCATTCAATACCAACCGGTATTACGAAGTCTAATTGCCCTTTGGGACCCTTCAAAGTCATCTTACGCCCATCAGTCGATACTTCAACACCGGCTGGGATAGCTATCGGCTTCCTGCCTATACGAGACATCTAATCGGCCTCCCTACCAAACATTGCAGATTACTTCGCCACCCCAACGATTTCGGCGAGCAACACGATCGCTGACGATTCCGTTACTGGTGGATAGAATCGAAACACCGACGCCACTCCGAACTGTCGGAATACTTGCGGCAGGAACATATATCCGCCTTCCTGGTTTGGATACACGAGTAATGCCCTCAATAACTGGCGAACGCTTATCTGCGTCCAAATAACGTAGATGTACACGAAGCCTCTTATGTTTGAAGGTTTTACCCTTTATCTTAACTTCGACGACTTCGTAGTCGCGCACATAACCCTCTTCTTTAAGAATATCGGTTATTCGCACCTTTATGATTGAATGTGGAACTTCCACAAATTCTTTCTTAGCTTTAACGCCGTTCCTGATACAGGTCAGGTAATCAGCGATAGGATCTGTTTGACACATAGCAGCTCCTTACCAACTCGCCTTATAGAGTCCAGGTATAACACCTTCGTGTGCATATTTACGGAGACAAAGACGGCACAGCTTAAACAAGCGGTAATATCCCCTTGGTCTCCCGCAATTGAGGCAGCGGTTGTGATGTTGTACCGAGAATTTCGGCTTTCTCTTAAACTTCGCAATTTTGCTCTTTTTTGCCATAAAACGTTAGCCCACCTTATCCACGACTTTAAAGTCGCTAAATGGCATACCAAGTTTCTTAAGAAGGTATCCAGCTTGGTAATCGTCCTGCGCAGAAGTAACAATAGTTATTGCTAATCCCTTCAAAACGCCTACTTCATCGAAGTTTATCTCGGGAAAAACAAGCTGATCCTTGAACCCTATATTCAAATTGCCTCTTCCATCAAATCGCTTAACTGAAACGCCTTGGAAGTCACGAACACGAGGCAGCACCATGTTGATTAGTTTATCGAGAAAATGCCACATCTTGTGTCCTCTTAGAGTTAACATAACTCCAATCGGATGCCCTTCACGAATCTTGAAGTTTGAAATAGACTTTCTTGCCCGTGTTACAACAGGTTTCTGTCCGCTAATCTTCTCGACTGTTTTGACAGCACTCTCGAGCGTTTTTGGGTTGTGATATCCTTCGCCAACGCCTACGTTTATTACAATCTTTTCGAGTTTGGGTACTTGCATGACGTTTGGAAGATTTAACTCATCTTTCAACTCGATGCGTACCCGATCATCGTAAGAAATCTTTAGTCTGTTAATCGGTAATCCCATCATTTAACCTCGATGATCTCACCAGTGGATTTGCTGTATCTCTGCCAGCTGCCGTCGATAAACTTACGGCCCAAGCGATCGGGCTTACCAGTTCGCTGATTGACATACCGCAAATTCGATAAGTCGATCGGCATAGCTACATCAATTATCCCGCCTGGTTTTCGCTTGTTCGGATCGCCCTTCTGGTGCTTCTTATAAACATTGATTCCCTCTAGAATCGCGACGTTTTTCTTAGCTTTGACCTCAACGATCTTGCCACGCTTGCCTCGATTCTTGCCTTTAAGAACTAAAACTAAATCGCCTTTTTTCAGAAGTGACATCAAAGCACCTCCGGAGCTAAAGAAATAATCTTCATGAAATTTTTGTCTCTCAATTCACGAGCGACAGGTCCAAAAACGCGGTTTCCTTTTGGATTGAGCGTTGCTGGATCGATTATCACAACTGCGTTTTCGTCAAAACGAATTGTCGAACCGTCGCGTCTATGAATAGGAAATTTTGTTCGCACAACAACTGCTCTAACAACGTCACCCTTTTTAACATCTTTTCGGGGAGTCGCTACCTTAACGCTGCCAACGACAATATCTCCGATAGACGCAGTTTTCTTTCCGCTCCTGCCTAAACACTTTATAACTAGAAGTTGTTTGGCTCCGGAGTTGTCAGCTACATTAACCCTCGAATAGGCACTAAGCATTGTCCATGCCTCCTTTGCCTCGATCGATGATCTCAAGCAATTCCCAAGTTTTTCTTTTAGAAATTGGACGGCATTCAACGATTCGTACCGTATCGTCAACACAAGCTTCTTCTTTGGGATCATGAGCCATATAGTTCTTGCGCACAGAAACATACTTCTTGTAAAGAGGATGCAGCTTTCGCCGTTCAACCATAACAACGATGCTCTTGTTCATCTTGTTAGAGACAACACGTCCGGTAATAATTCTCTTAGGCATATTGCTACACCTTTGCCTTTTCACGCTTAGTCAAAAATGTATTGACACGCGCAATATCTTTCTTTATCGCCCTGAGTTTGCGAAAATTTTCAAGTTTCCCTGTAGCTCGCTGAAATCGAAAATTGAATAATTCCGCTTTAAGCTCTCGCAGTCTTACTTGAAGCTCGCTTTCACTGAATTTAGCAAATACGCTTTTCGCCACCTTATATCACCTCTCGTTCTACGACCTTGCATCGCAACGGGAGTTTGCTAGCAGCGACATATAAGGCCTGCCTTACTATCGCTGCGTTTGGGCCGATCGCTTCAAACATAATCTTTCCAGGTTTGATTACAGCGACGAAACCCTCATGTCCACCTTTACCGCTTCCCATCCTGGTTTCGGCAGGTTTTTTCGTGTACGGCTTGT
>CAZRQJ010000168.1:359-4548 GCA_964602075.1 uncultured Planctomycetia bacterium | reverse complement strand
AACGGCGATAGCGCACATTGGACAAGCTCCGCAACTGTTCTTACAAACTCGCAAGGGTACACTGCAGAAGTTGAGACTACGGCTCTTGCCGCGCTTGCGCTGTCAAAATCGCCATCAACGGTAGATTCAGCAAGTAAAGCCATGAACTGGCTTCTTGCAGTTAAACAAAGCGATGGCACTTGGGGCAGTTCACATGCGACCGCGCTCGCATTAAGCGCAATCGTTCAAGTGTCGGATTTGATTAACTACAAAGGCAAAGGAAGGGTCGAAGTTCGAGTCGGCGATTCAACAGTGGAATCGTTTGAATTAAACGAGGAAAATGCTGATGTTACGCATATTGTGGATTTGACGATGACCGCCAAGCAGAGCGGAAGCGTCAATATTGTAATTACAGATTCAAACAAGATGAGCAAGTTGCGTTACACGCTTGAAACCAAGTACAACCTTCCTTTAAGCGAAACGAAAGACGCTTCACCGGTAAGCGAATTCGATATGACCGTGAGATACGATAAAACCCAACTAAAACCTAGCGAGTCTGTTGCGGTTGAAATGAATGCGCGTTATAGAGGGACGGGAGCAACGGGTCTTGTCATAATAGATGTACCTATACCGGCAGGTTTCGACATTTGGCCGCCAGATTTCGACAAAGCCGTTGAAACAAAGATAATAGACAGATGGGAGCGCATCGGCAATCGAATCTATATTTATGTGAATGGCTTGGAGCATAATCAAAACCTAGTTGTACGATACAGATTAAAAGCGCTGTTTCCTGTGGAATCGAACGTGAAAGGTACACGAATTTACAAATATTACGATTCGAACAAGGAAAGAGTAACCAGCCCGACTCGACTGTCAGTTATTTGATAATCACCCAAAAAGGTATAATTAAACCGTGCGCACGGCAGTAGTTTTAATAGGCGGACTCGGAACTCGGCTATACCCACTCACCGACGGTATGCCGAAAGCCGCTGTGCCGTTTTTGGACAAGCCGATAATCGGTTATCCTATGACGCAGTTCAGGGAAGCGGAAATCGAACGTGTCGTTCTCTGTCTGGGGCATGGTTCGAACAACCTTGTCGAACTGTTCGAGAGCAACGACGGTTTCGGGATGGAGTTCATACCAGTTTTTGAAGATGAACCGCTTGGAACCGGTGGAGCACTCGCAAACGCTCTCGATAAACTACCTAATGAATCCGAAGTCTTAGTTGCTAATGGCGATATTTTGAGCAATATCGACATAAGCGCGATGCTCGAGCGCCATCGCAGGAACAACTCGGCGCTGACTATTGCACTTTTCAAAGTTGACGACCCAAGAAGATTTGGTCTTGTGACTACGACAGAAGACAATCGTGTCGTTGAATTCAGAGAGAAGACCGACAGCCTCGGCGAGCCGCCATACCTAGTGAACACAGGCGTTTACATACTCGACCCGCTGCTTCTCGCTTCATTGTTGAAAGGCGAGAAGTTGAGCCTCGAGCATGATTTGTTCCCTCGTTGGATCGAGCAAGAGCACATAGTTTCAAGTTTCGTTCATTCTGGATTTTGGCGCGATATCGGCACGCTAGAGAGCTATTATCGCGCTCATTTTGAAGTTCTTCACCACTATATGATGTACGACCCGGCGTTCGGGAACTGGGAAAACAAGGGTTTCAAACTATTCAAAGGGTACATTTACATTGACAATTCTGTAAAACTAAAAACGAAAGCGAAACTCGATACTCAAGTTGTTCTTATGCGCGGCGTTGAGGTAGGCGAAGGCGCATCGCTTTCGCGCACAATCGTAATGCCTTTCGCAAACATCGGCTCGGGAGTGTCGTTAGAAAATGTCATCGTTGGTCCTGAAGTAGAAATACAGGACGGAACACGTCTGACTCACACATGCATAACAAAAACAAAAAAAGTCGGACTCGATTGGTAGCGAGCTTATGCTAAGTTGCTAATGAATTTCGATAACTGCTCAAATCGCTAGATTACTCTTATTCCCGACCGCCGCTGAAAATCGGGTATGATAATGTCGATGAGCACAACAATTACGCGTGACGATATCGCCTAATGCATCGCACGCCTGCAGTCGGAACTGGACGAGATAAAGGAAGCCTTCAAAGTGCTTGGCGAGAACGGCGAGCCTCATCGCGCTCTTACGATAGCTGATTTATACGGCATCTGGAGCGACATGGGTGACTTGACTCTTGAGGAAATCAAAGAATACGAGTACAGGATTCCAGAACGACGCTTGAGGATGTTCGACGATGATTTTACTCCTTGACTTCTAGCAGTTCTTTCATGTACACATTGTCGGGTATAATTAAACTGATGAAATCAAAACTCATTCTTGACCGTATCGACCTAATCGAGCAGGAGCTTCAAAAACTTAGGCTTGAGGTTGAAACTGAACTTCTCGATTCTGACGACGAGGCGACCGATAACGCACAGAATCAGGATGGCGGTCACACTTTCGCCGACTTGAGGGGCGCATTTCCGCAATTCGCCGGTTTAAGTCTCGAAGAGATTAAAAAACACGAATACAAATCGAAGCTTGATCAAGACATTAATTTCTGATTTTCCTTTTCTCGGTCTTTCATTTAAGAGGTTAGTTTTATTTATCTTGTTTTCCGCCATGATCCATTCTCACGCCCTTGAGTTCGTTTGTCTATGGATTATCCTGTATAATATTCCCGTCATGAGTGTAACGCACCCGGTATCGAGTCGGATTTTAAGCAATCGAGAAGCATGGCGTGCTGACGATACGCGTATTCGGCTCGGTTGCACGGGGAGATGACGACGAAAAGAGCGATATCGATTTACTAGTTACTGTGGGTGACAACCTGTCGCCATGGTTTCCGGGCGGACTTGTTACCGAACTTGAAGAGCTGTTGCACTGTCGTGTTGACATAACGACCGAAGACGCTCTGCACCCGCTTTTACGCGACTGTATTCTCGCCGAGGCGGTGGCTTTGTGACTCGTGAAGTTGACAAATGCATTCTGTAATCTGTAATATCTCGTTTGTGTGTTAAGATCCTAAGCGTTTCTCTTAAAAGAAACAGTGAATTTCGTGGTGCATAATGAATAACTATGTTTCTAAGCGTGTAGTTAAATCAACCTCCAGAAAATCTGCAGTGTGCTCAGATATTGAACTTAACGTTACCTCAACAACAAAGTTGATTTTTCGTCCGGAAATTGTGAATAATCCTCATGATCAAAAAGCTTGTGTAAAAGGAACATTTATCCACTATCGAAAAAACAAATCCGATATGTGGGAAAAATTAGATACTTACCCTAGATCAAGCATACCGGCAGGTTGTGCCATAAACTTATCCTTGGATACTGCCGAAACTATGAATCTGATAGAAGGACTAAGTGAGTTCAAAAATGCTTATGACAAAGACGGAATTCCTTATGGAGAAAAAGAGTACTTGATAACAAGTAAGAGTGTTGGACAATTTGCAGAACAACTTGCTAATCTAGATAATGCTAAGACTGTGATCGAGAGTTTAACGAGTCTCAATTCAAATGTTCTGGATAATCTAGGAACAGTTCTCGGAATATCTCGACTAAAAATGGCCATCCAAATCTGGAAAGATAATCAAGCATCTGATAATGAAGAATACTGGCATAAGATATTCAGGGACAACTTCTGGTTGGTAGCCCAGTTGTTATTACATCCTGTTATCATCTTGAATGACAAAGCATATGTTGGAGGAAAAGGTACCGGTAACACCGGCGCTAACATAGCTGATTTCCTTTTGCAGAATAAGCTCACAACAAATGTGCTTATATTAGAAATAAAAACGCCTACTACTCAGTTGTTGGCTAGTCAATATCGAAGCATTTATCCTGTTAGTCGAGAACTTAGTGGTGCAATTACACAAGCCTTAAATTATAAGCAGGAATTGCTGAACAATTTCTTCTCTTTGGCTCAAGGAAGAAAACTTATGTTTGAAAGTTTTGATCCTAAATGTGTTGTAATAATAGGAAACCTTGCTGAGCTGGATACACGTGACAAACTAAGATCGTTTGAAATATTCAGAAATCAATTAACTAATGTTGAGATCGTAACTTATAATGAGCTTTTTGAAAAAACCCATGATTTACTAGTTTTACTTACCACAGAGATTAATTAATATTACTATGCAAAGGCGGGTAAATAGCGTCTCAACTTAGAATATTAAATTCATCGACTCTTCACAA
>CAZRQJ010000168.1:0-279 GCA_964602075.1 uncultured Planctomycetia bacterium | reverse complement strand
TTTTTCAAGGTCTTCCAAAAAATCAATAATATCCTGCTTGTTACCATTTCCGTTTATATTTTTTAACACTTTTGTCCCATATCGGACTCTCCCTTTCGACTCTTTTAACAGAATCGGGCAGCTATCAATTCTTTCAGTTGATAAAGGAAGAATATAGTGTTCTTTTAATATTTTCCAGTCAATATCGCGAATAGTCACTACTTCATTCGTAAATATGCTCACATAAATGTTGCCGATTACTGACGGCTCTTGGATACTTACACGCTCCTGGGCAATCTT
>CAZRQJ010000167.1:0-4562 GCA_964602075.1 uncultured Planctomycetia bacterium | reverse complement strand
TCTTTAGAAACAAGATAAACTGGTTTACCAGTATCAAAATTCCTGATTTCGATATCACCAAGCTCGTTCTTGATAAGATACAACTGCGCTAAACGATCTATTGCGATCGGCGCACCTGTTATTACAGTTTTCAGCGGCTCAAGTGTGAATCCAAGACTCGATAGCTCAATGATTGCTCTATGTGTGTAGGGAACCTCGCCTGTGGACGATATCGCAAGCGAACTTTCAGGCGGCGAATAGAGAGCGCGATAAACAATGCCGTCTTGACTTAGCGATCCGCGAGAGAGAAATCCAGAAATCGCATTCGTAGCTTTATAACCATGTTGATGCGTGTTCATGGTCACAAACGTAAACGAAGGATTCATGATATTGCCAACTTGAACGATAATTTGAGTCAACCCGAAACTCGGAAGCAATAAAACAGGGTCGATTCCATACACATCGCTTCTGTCGCTAGGTTTTGGATTCTGCCAGAATGGAGTCGAGCTTAAATTGTCGAAATATCTTGTATAGTTGTAGGGAGTTTTATCTGCTCCGCCCCAGCAAGAGAATACCATTCCATCCGGTGATATCGCGTATGCTTCTTTGGCATGATCGTAATCTACACGCGCAAACAGCTTTCGTTCGTTGTATGAATATAGAAAACCGCCTTCTTCACACAAGGCAAAAACTGTGACGCCGTTTCTCGATGCTACCAGTTTTTCTGGAATACTCGGTATTGAAAACACTTCGACAGCGACGTTACCGGGCATCTCAACGCTGAACACTGCAAATCCCTTTTCCTTCACTGACTTATCTGCAAAGAAAACTCGTCTCCCGTTTGCCGAAGTAGCTGCAGAATACGGTGTTCCCTCTGGATATAGCTCAAATTTATGTATACCTAGTATTGAGTTTGCAGGATGAATCGTTCCGCGTTCATCGATTTTAGTTATATGCTCTTTTTTTACGGAGGGGGGTGCATCGTTCGTAGATAACGATTCAATGGCGGTTTGATCGCTCCGTTCATCGCTAACAGGACAAGCTGTTATAAACAGCACTGCGCCGAACGTGAAAGCTAACAAAAACCAGCACTTCGCAGTTGCGAGCTTATTCAGTTGCAACAACAACCGATTGTTGAAAATGCAAATATGCATCGAAAACACCTTACCCTAACATAAGAATGAGCACTTACTCAACAAATTCTCATTATACCCACGATAACGTACTAAGAGATTACATTATTTGCAGATTTATAGCCTAAAGACATGTAAAACATTGTTAAACAACGGTTATCTTTTTAGAACTCAAGAAAAACACTAAGTTACGGTAAAATTATCATGCTTACCCCGCTGCATCCGTATGGAGGACTAAGTGTTTTTTTAACGGATATTGCTGACGAGCGTGTATGGAAAGACACCCGTTTCATGTCTGTGCATATACGATCATATCGCTCGTCTGAACACAACCGCTTGCGCATTTTTGAATCAGTACTGAAGATTCGTCTTGTACAGCCCGGAAGTGAGATTTTATCTTGAGGGGAAAATCATGAAAACAGGATTCATTTTCGTTAGAGCGTTTATCGTTCTATTTTTTGCTTGCGTGTTTATCTACACACCTTGGTCGCTTGTATCATGTCAAGGAAGGGGCATTGATTCAAAGAAATCGCTCGTTACTACCCCAAATTATATAGACGACCATGACAACTCGACTGCAACCGATTCGGACATCCAGATCGCCACTGAACAACGCAAACTGCCACCATTAGAGGATGTCTTACGCGAGATCGACGCTCTGTCGGCTGTAGGGGTGGACACTGAAACGTTTGATAAGTGCAAAATGCAGCTTGCGACAGAATTAGCTATAAGGTATATAAATTCGGAACAAGGTGAACGAGGAGTATCCCGTCCACTTACAGCTCCAAGTGGTAAAGTCACAAATGCCTGGTACGATGTTGATACAAAAACAATCTTTTGGGAGTATTCGAATCGCGGCGACTATAACCTCGATGGTGAGGTCAATGTAGGGGATCTAACCGATTTAGTTGTTAACTTTAGTGCGATAGTCGGAGACGGCATTGGTGATGACGCTCGGGAAGCCTGGCTTGACGGAGATCAGGATGGAGGTGTTTTTTTAGATGATGTCACAGTTCTTGTAACCAACTTCTTGCACAGCGTTGAAGGTTACCGCGTTTATGGCGCGAACGAGGAAGGCGGCAAGCTGACATTGCTCGGAATCACTGAATTTGTCCCCAGATCAAATACCTATCCGCCGATTATGCAGCTAAAGCCCATTCTCCCGCTCGGCGATCCAAAAGCAATCTGTCCCTCGCCTTACGTAGTTTTTCAGGCATATGATTTCAAGAACGTTCGCGGAGATTTGCTGGGATATGTAAAACTTGCCGATATATCGTATTGGATTGCAGCATCACCACAGAAGTACATCGGCGGTGTTACGGGTAATTACCTTACAATACACACTTCGGCTTCCTTTCGTCTTGTAGTAGGCGATGACGATATACCTATTGGCTGGCCCGATATCACAACGAGTCTTACATGGGATTTCAATGGCGGAGCGGAAATTCTCCGTGAATACTCCAATTATGTAGTGGTAAAGCTGGGGGATACAGGAGTTTACGATTGCACATTGACATCCGAAAACTGCTACGGTAACTATGTCGACGAATTCAATCTCGTAGTTTTGGACAATATTCAACCCAAAATAGACTCAATCTGGCTAGACACTTACAACACTCCCGGCACGAGCAACCTTAACATTGATGCTTACGCTTGCAGAGTTACGGAACCGTTCGGTATATCCATGCTCAAGATTGCGTTCGATACGGGAGGACTGAATGCGTCTGGTAATTCATTTACGGATGGCAGTATTTCGGACGGTTTATGGCGTTATTTCGATCTGTTAGTTGGTAAGTCATTTTCAGTATGTGCAGTTCGTATTGAAGATCAGTTTCTGTGCATCTATATGAATGCACTCACCAATCCAACCGCATCGAGCACCCGAAGCGCGGGAATAGGCTCATTCGAGCTCTTTAAATTCCCGACTCCGTCAATCAGGCCTAAATCGGTACGATTGCTGACTTTCGATAAGACCTTCCCCGCTGTGCGTAAATCACGTTTGCTTACTAGATTTGACGGGGATTTCGACTGGCAGGATTACGACAGCGAAGTTCATGCGTCACCAAAGTATAGTTATCCCGCATCTCGTATTGGAGGTCGGGAAATTGACATTATGGAATCTATTACAGGGAAACCTCAAGTCACTTTTTCACCAGGGATAATCGGGGACTATAATGGTGATTATGTAGTAGACTTACTTGACATTAGCGCTATTGCAATCAGAGTTAACCAACTCACAAATGACGGTTCATTCGACGATTACGACATCCAATGCGATGGAGATTTAGACGGAATGATTGGAGTTTCAGATTTTACACCGATAGCAACTCATTACATGTCAGGTGTATCTATGTTTCGACTCTATCGTGATGATGTGTTGCTCTGTGAATTCACTGTTCAATCGCCAAAACCGCTTACGGAACCGATTGAATTATGGAAGGAATTTACTTTTACAGACGACACTGCTACTGCTGGTGAGCATCGTTATATCGTTAAAGCTTATGATCCTGAAAGCGGCATAGAAGTAGCCAGTAGTTTGGCAAAGTATTGGACGGTAGAGTAGAGTTCGCTAGTATAAATCGTCCGTCAGTTCTTACTCACTAGCTTGTAGCGCTGCGTAAAATACTGCGTTATAATCAACTTCGGGCAGGAGAGCACTGTTTGGAGGTTTCCCTCTGTGAAGCGCGTATTTTTAAACACTTTATTGTCGTACAAACTCACCAGCTTAGTTGCTGTATTGATTCTGTCAGCAATATCAATTGTTGCGTTATTTACATTGATCGCATGCGGAGGAGGCAATTCGTCGCTTGCTCCGAACTCGAGCGGTGTTTCAGTGTCAGATGTCCATCGAGAATTACTTAATGGAGACAACGCGTTAAACAAGTCCGCTATTGATAGCAATAATCAGACGGGATCTTGGCAGCGAATTGATTTAGGTAATAGTTTTATTCTGCGTTATAAATCAGATGCCGTAATAACCGCGCACTTAATCCCTTCGCAAAGCATGTCGAACGATAATCCATCGATCGCTGTTGAAAGCTCCATAAATCAACAAATATCCTATTTAACCGCTGAATTGCTATTCGATGACTCGCTCTATTCAGCTTACGAATCTGCTTTTCATGGTGCTCTGTCTTCGGCGGACATTCAACTAACGCTTAATAATCTTTCGGGCAGAGCAGCGTTTGGGGCAGCATTTATCGGACTCGACAAGCGCACGGCAAAATCATGCGAGACCCTCGCTGTAATCAACCTGCAAAACGGTAGAAACCCAAACCATCGCGGAATCTCTCAATCTATCAATCGCGTCCCTCAAGGCTCGGATAACAAACCCCTTAATCTAAGCGGTGTGTGGGACGACGTAAACCAACAATTGAATGTGGGGTTTCGCGGGCGTACAATTGGCGATTACGATCAAAGCGGCGAAGTCGGCATTCCCGATATTACGCC
>CAZRQJ010000166.1:0-4615 GCA_964602075.1 uncultured Planctomycetia bacterium | reverse complement strand
CTTTTTAATTTTCCTATTAACAGCAATTCGAGCGGATTCGATTTGATTTGCAGTAATCCAGCCCGGCTCAAGAGCCATCAAGCCCCAGTTACCGAAATCTACGTTACTGCCGCGATTCGCTTTCCCACGCATCTTGCCGCGCATAGTTTTACGCCATTTAACTCTGCTTGGGCTAAGCATTCTGATTCACCTCCGCCTTCCTAGTTGTACTTTTCTCTACTTCAGTTTTTAGCTTAGGAAGTTCCTCGCCTGTAAAGACCCATACTTTAACGCCGATACTTCCGTATATTGTCTTAGCAGCGCCGCAGGCGTAGTTAATTTTTGCTCTTAGTGTGTGAAGAGGAATACGTCCCCTGATATACCATTCTCTACGGGACATTTCAGCACCGTTCAATCGCCCACTAACCATGATCTTCACACCTTGCGCACCAGCCTGTTCACATCGCTTAAGTGTTTGACGAAGTACTCTGCGGAAATTGATTCTCCGTTCAAGTTGTTGGCACACGTTTTCCACAACAACCTGGGCGTTCAGATCGGGAGTATTCTCTTCATAGAAGTCGAGATGAATGTCCTCTTTTATTTTTAGCTTTTTACGAAGCGAGTCTTTAAGCTCATCTCTGCGAGAAGCACCTTTACCAACTGCGATACCCATCCTCACAACCCACACGTTGATAATCACACGTCCTGGATAGCGTCGGATATCAATCTTCGAGACCTGTGCATTCTTCAGTTCATCGCCTAGGTATTTACGAATGTGTATATCCTGAATCAGATAATCGCCGTATTGCTTCTTGGGGGCATACCAATGAGCGTCCCAATCTGCAACGCTTACAAGCCTAAAACACTTTGGATGAGTTTTTTGACCCATTAATTTACATCCGCTTACGCGGTCTCCTCTGAAGGTTCAATCTCGTCAAGAACAACTGTAATGTGTGACATCCGCTTGATAATCGGACCAGGTCTTCCGCGCGCCCTGGCGCGAAACCTCTTTAACATTGGCCCCTCGCTTACCATAACAGTTGAAACTTTCAACCCGTCTCTGTAAAGGCCAAAATTGTTTTCTGCGTTCGCTCCTGCGCTCTTAAGAACTTTTAAAAGCTCAAAACAGGCAGGAGAAGAATTAACTGTTAATGCTGCAACAGCTTTCTCGTAAGTTGCACCCTTTATAAGTTGAGCAAAACGCCTTAACTTGAAAGGGCTTCTCATAAGGAATTTACATGTGGCTGACACCTTCATAGCTACTTCCTCCTAGCCCCTTTATCACTTCGCTTGTCTTTAATGTGTGAACGAAACGTGCGTGTCGGAGAAAATTCACCAAGCTTGTGCCCGACCAGGTCTTCCGTCACATACACAGGTATAAACTTTTTGCCGTTATGCACTTCAATTGTTAAGCCGATGAAGTCCGGTACAATAGTACAGGATCGAGACCATGTTCGTATCGGACGTTTGTCGTTGACTTCTTGAGCGTGCCTAGCTTTATATGCAAGCTTTTCGTCTACATAAGGCCCTTTCTTAATGGAGCGACTCATTAGTTCTTGCTCCTCCTATCCTTGACTAGGTGAATCTTTGACTTGCTCTTTTTCCTCGTACGAAAACCCTTCGCTTTTACGCCACTAGGTGAACAAGGCGGTCTGCCGGCACATTTACTCCTGCCCTCACCACCGCCGTGCGGATGATCAACCGGATTCATAACCGTGCCGCGAACATGAGGTTTTCTGCCGCGATGACTCTTACGTCCAGCTTTACCTAGATTTACGTCCTTCTGATCAATGTTACTAACTCGTCCGATTGTCGCCCTACAAGTTGCGAGTACATACCGCATTTCGCCAGAGGGCAGCCGCATTAATGCGTTCTTACCTTCTTTAGCTAGTATTTGAGCTTGCGTACCGGCACTACGAACCATTGTTGCGCCTTGTCCTGGTCGAAGTTCTATATTATGAACGTATGTACCTACTGGAATCGCTGACAGAGGAAGAGTGTTGCCCACTTGAATACGAGCATCTATACCGCTAGATACTTTATCTCCGACTTTGACTCCATCAGGAGCTACCAGGTATCGCTTTGCTTTGTCCGGATATTCTACGAGCATTATGAAAGCTGTGCGATTCGGATCATACTGAAGGCTTAGAATCGATGCTTCCTCACCATCGCGCTCGTTTCTTCTGAAATCAATCAAACGATATTTGCGCTTATTACCACCGCCGCGAAAACGAACGCTTACTTGCCCAAGGTTGTTCCTGCCCGCGTGTTTCTTCAAAGGTCGCAGCAGAGGTTTATACGGTTCGTCACCGGAAAGTACACTGTAGTCCGTTACGGACATCTGTCGTCTTGAAGGTGTGTATGGTTTGTAAACTCTTATAGCCATTATTACACCGCCTCGATTATCTCTGGAATTTCTTGGCCCTCAGCAAGTGTAACAATCGCCTTGCGCCTTACTTGTTGCTTGTATTCAAATCGACCAGCGCGCTTTAACTTGCCTGGTAGGTTGATGATGTTGACATCAACAGCATCAACGCCGAAACGCTCCTTTACGGCTCGCTTTACGTCTATCTTGTTAGCAGCATCGCTTACGACAAATGTATACTTACCAAACCGTGCCGCTTCCATTGAGCGTTCAGTTATAACAGGACGCAATAAGATATCGGCATAATGAAAACTATTCATTAGCATCCTCCTTCACCGTATCCTTATCAGCAACAGCCGCTGCGTTTAGTATGTCTGCGGCAGCAAGATTCAGTGCGTCACGTCTAACTGCAGATGCGCTACGCATTGCGGTCGCTCTAGTTTCGACTTCTTTCAAAGCGGAACTTGTAAATACAATACATTCTGCAAGCATCATGTCGCGAATATTCAATCTATCAGGAGGCAATACTGCTACATTCGCAATGTTACGCATACTGCGATTCAAACCGGATTCTGATGGGCAACACATTAAGGTACGACCATACAATCCCGCTCCATCGAGAAGCTTAGCTGCGTCGCGTGTCTTCCATACTTCAGCCACAATACTGTCCTCTACTACAAACAGGGTCGCCTGATCGAAGTGATACGCCAAAGCTGAAAGCCAAGCGCTTCTTCTGACTCGTTTGTTTAACTTGTTTGGGCTGAATCTAGGACGCGGTCCGTGCGCTTTACCGCCGCCTTTCATGTGTGGATTTGACCTTTCGCCCTGACGTGCACGTCCAGTACCCTTTTGGCGAAACCATTTCGCACCTGTCATCACAACTTCAGCTTTCGTCTTTGCCTTACTGGTGAATCGAAAACTATTGACTTTCTGCATCAAAAAAGCATCGGTTATGTGATAATAGTTAACTGGATATCCTTCTACGCCATTTAACTTTTCAACGGGTTTAATGTCACTCATTGCCCTTATCCTCACCGTTTGACTTAGCGATAACTTCACTTGAAAGCTCGTCGTCAGCTATCGACTTATCTACGACAACCGGTTGATCTTCTAAGACTGCTTCAGGTGGTATCTCCACCTGCTCTTTTACCGATTCTGCTTTTATCTTTTCTTCAGCTGCTTTAGCTTCTAGATAAGCTTCGTATTGAGTTTCTACAACTTCTTTATCAAGCTCTTTAGCAAGTTTGACCCAAACAAGTCCACCTTTTGGACCGGGAACATTACCGTGTATCACAATAATGTTATGTAAACGATCATATTCAAAAACCGTTAAGCCTTTGATCGTCACGCGTTCGCTCCCCATATGTCCTGGGCGGCGGCTTCCTTTTAGTTGTCGTGCGGGATCTGTTGCACCGCCCGATGCGGGTTTTCTATGAATGGTATGGCCGTGAGTTGCTCTAACGCCTCTAAAATTATGCCTGCGCATAACGCCTTGAAAACCCTTTCCTTTGCTAACAGCTGTGACATTTACAGTTCCCCAAAGATAAAGGAAATCTTCTGGCTTTGCGATTTTCCCAACTTCAAATTGGTTAAGGTCGGCTTCGTCCATACGAATCTCAAACGACTTTCTAAGCGGAATGGTTATGCCAACTTTATCAAGCTGTCCTTTCATCGGTTTGTTTATGTGCTTATCGGTGGATTCGTCGAACCCAATCACAATTGCTGAATAACCGTCTTTACTAACAGTCTTTTTCCTAATAACATATAGGTCATACGGCTCTATGACAGTAGCTGGCATTGTGGTGCCTCCACCATCGAAGACGCTCGTCATTCCTAGTTTTTTTCCCGGTACAACGGTCAACATATCAGTCTCCCGAACACAACACAGCGTAAAAGCCGCGAAATTTGAATGTTACTAAACCTTTAGCTCAATGTCAACCCCGCTAGGCAAATCGAGAGAACTCAAACTTTCGATTGTCTGCGCAGTTGGTTGTAAGATATCGATTAAACGCTTGTGAATTCTCATCTCAAATTGCTCACGGCTCTTCTTATCGACATGGGGGCTTCTGTTAACGCAGAATATCTTACGTTCCGTCGGTAACGGAATCGGCCCTACAAGTTTTACGCCGGTTCTTTGAGCTGTTTGAACGATGCGCTCAACCGATTGATCAAGTACTTTGTAATCATAACTTTTAAGTCTGATTCTAATTTTTTGAGCCATAACAACAATCCACCTACTTCAAAATCTTCGTTACGCGTCCGGCACCGATT
>CAZRQJ010000165.1:0-4776 GCA_964602075.1 uncultured Planctomycetia bacterium | reverse complement strand
TGCAAGTGCGCGCAGATATGTTGAGGAATATTTTAAGAAAACCCTTAACGAGAATCCAGAAGTTAAATCAGAAGTGTTCGAACATATATATGCGGCAGAAGGCAGCGACTGGTTCTGGTGGTATGGTGAACCTTTCCATACTGATTTTGATCCTGTGTTTGATTTGCTCTTTCGCCAGCAGTTGATTAGAGTGTATGAATTGCTGGGTCGCAATGTTCCCGGCGACCTAAAACAACCCCTGACGAGCAAAGCTCTTGTCATTGCAGACAAAGATCCTGTTGATGTTGTATCACCCGTAATAGACGGTCGAGTAACAAATTATTTTGAATGGGTAGATGCAGGACTTTTTACTCCTAAAATTAGCGGTACAGTGATGGCTCGAGACTCTGCTCCTCTATTCAAAGCGATTCAATGGGGATTTGACGGCAACAACCTTTTTACACGAATCGACGTAGCGAGCGATTCACTCATCGACAACGGATTAAATTTGGTGATACGGTTTTACAGTCCTAATCACGTGATAATTAGTCTTCCGCTCGAAAGAAGCTGCGACGGGTATAACTTCAACAAGTTTATAAACGAAGAACTAACCGAATTCAAACGCAAGCAGACCGTTGCTGTCGACGATATTGTCGAACTCGGTGTTTCATTTGAAGAACTTGGAGCTGGTGCTGGAGATTTAATCAGTTTTGCGATTTATCTAGCGCAAGGTGCTGATTACATCGAGCGATGCCCGTTCGACGGTACTATATCGTTTGGTTGTCCGCGTGCCGATTATCGAGCTCAAATGTGGAAAGTTTGAATTGTTCGAAGTGTATATCTTTTCGCGTTAGGAAATGGTTACGTTATCCCATTCGCGAGCGAACCTGACGAAAAGTTCTACGCCTACTATCAACATATCTTCGTCTATATTGAACTTCGGGTGATGGTGTGCCATAGACGCATTTTTGAGCGGATTGTTTGTCCCGATAAATGCATATGCACCCGGGATCTTATTAAGGAACAGCGCGAAATCCTCGCCTCCCATCGACGGTTCAGCATCTGGTTTTACGTTTTCTAAACCCGCAATATCACCAAGAAGGTCACGCACGTATGCAGCAACCTTATCATTGTTGATAGTCGGTGGCAGTTTTATCGTATAGTCGATCTTCACGTTTGCGTCGAACGCCCTTGCGACACTTTCACAGATTTGGTTTATTTTATCCGGAACTTGCGCCGCTACTTCGCTTGAGAACATACGTGCGGTGCCGCGCAAGATTGCATCTGGGGGAATGATATTAAATGCTGTTCCCGAGTGAAATTGGCAGACGCTTATAACGAGTCTTTCGAGAGGATTTAGACTTCGGCTGACAATACTCTGAAGCGCGGTCA
Source organism: uncultured Planctomycetia bacterium (assembly GCA_964602075.1). Lineage (GTDB taxonomy): Bacteria > 4484-113 > 4484-113 > JAGGVC01 > JAGGVC01 > JAGGVC01. The sequence goes on along the minus strand of CAZRQJ010000165.1, from coordinate 3,405 downwards.
CTATATGACTGCCGACGACTATCGGGTCAATACACTGATGCGGCATCGCCGCGTGACCTCCTTTGCCGATAACTTGAATTTCAAATTCGTGAACGCCTGCCATACACCCTCCGTCGAGCGCGGTCACCGTTCCAACTGGCATATTGTTCCAAACATGCATACCAAACGCTACATCCGGCAACGGTTTGTCAAGAAGCACACCATCGTTTATCATGAGTTTCGCGCCGTCGCGCCCTTCTTCTCCGGGTTGAAAGCAGAATTTTACGCGCCCGCGACAAAGTCCATCCTTCGCTAAAATTTCAGCAGCACCCATCAACATAGCGGTATGAGCATCGTGCCCGCACGCGTGCATAAATCCTTCATTTTTCGAGCAATATTCGACGTCGTTTTCTTCTGTTAGCGGGAGTGCGTCCATATCAGCGCGCAAAAGGATCGTCGGACCACTAATACCGCTGTCGAGCAAGCCGACGACGCCCGTACCTGCGTATGTTTTGTACGGAATACCGAGCGATTCTAGATGTTCCTTGACCTTCGCACTTGTGCGGTGCTCCTTCAACCCAAATTCAGGATGTGCATGAAAGTCGCGACGCCAAGCGATCACTTTTTCTTCGATCGCGCGAACGGAGTCGCTTATATTGAATTTACCTGATGCTTCAGTCATGAATCACACTCCTAGAATATCTGCAAAAGTCAGAGGCGAAAGCATTATACTATTTCCCACGTGCCAACACTACGAAGTTTTCTAACATTTTTTTTGCCTTGACAGTAATGTTTTAGCATGGTAAAACTATTCATTCCTTTTTAAGGAGTGTTCCATGAGGCTCGCATCGTATGGTGCAGTTTTAGCGGTTTTTCTGGTATTACTGTGTAGTAGGGGCTATACGCAGGTTTATCCGCAATGCTTCTGTTACGAACCTGGCGGAGGGACTCCAAGCCAAACTTGGCAAACAGGCGATAATTTCTGCGTTGCTTGTATGGATTTGCGCCCACAAATAGGGGAAAATCCATTATTTTACTGTGAATATATGTTTGAACCTTACATTCTGAATAATATTCAATTCTACCCCTTCTATCCTGAGAATGAACTCCGTGTAAAGATGGTTACGTATGGATGGTGCCGTTTGCTCAATTGGGAATGTCCGGTGCCATGTTATGAAGACTATGCTGTAGTGCATCCTGTTTCATACTATGCTTGTACAGTAGAATGCCCGTAGGTACACTTAAGTTATGAGGAGGTTTGAGAGTTATGGTGGGAGTTAGAGTGTTGTTTCTTTTACTGCTTGTCGTAATCGGTTGCGTAGGGATAAGTTGCAGAACGAAGGACAAAATTTCTTCAGATTCTATATCTGAAGCTGATTTGCATTCATCCAAGATTGGATCGTCTGCAAACAAAATCAAAGAGTTATCCCCGGATCATGCGCCGTCTCCGATTGGGATATACGAGGAGTTTTATCCCTGCGACAAGGGTCTTGAAACGGCAAATTGGAATGATATGACAGACAAAGAGAGGATGCTGGCACTGGGTTATGAAATTCTTGAAAAAGACGGCAAGGCACTCGACAAACCCGCTGTGATTCGTCCTGTAATGATGGCTTCAAACTTGATAATGAAGTATTATCTAGTTCATCAGAAGGCACCGGAATCAATCGAGCAGCTTTGGGAATGCTACTATTCTTGTGTAGGAAAAGCGTATTCCGATCTGGGTCATAACGAGACCGAAGTTCGGGAGGCATTCAACGAATCCCTTACCAGTCCCGTTACAGGAAAACTGTTGGAGTGGGATCATCAGAATTTCAGCCGCGGCAACGCATACATCACAATTGTCAATGAAAATCCCGATGCATTAGAAGTCGCGGAAGAGGACTGGCAGAGGTGTTGTCAGAACCGACCAACTGATCCGGAGAATCCATCAAAGCTTATCGATTTGTCGGACACCGCAATTGTACTTCATATGTATTGCAGAGTTTACGGCGAGACTGGCATTATAGATAACATTTATACACACGCACGCTGGACAAATGAGCAAATGGACAAACTCAAAAAATATGTCGATTCGAGCAACACTTAGTTGAAAACGCGATTAGATTCGAGATGGATTACGGTATGTGCTAGTGGATACCGAATACAGCATCAAGATGTGTCGTACGCGTTGTCGATACCTACTCTAAGTGAGATAAGCGATTACGATCTTATACCTAAAATGCGCCCGATTCTATCTCTCCGTTTAATGAAGTAATTTACATAACGAATAAAGTCAATGGTTGCGTGTCAGGATACCCTTTTCGACGGCAGTATTCCCGTTATGTCGGACTTCACGCGCCGTTGTGCCATTGATAAGTATCAAGCCTTCTAATACTCAATTCCCTGTTTTGCCTGCCTTCCTTGATCGAAGTAGTGTTTGACTTTTCGCATTTCGGTAATGAGGTGTGCTCGTTCTGCGATCGCATCGGTGATCACGCGTCCAGTTAATACTAGTTCGCAAAGCGGTTTCTGTTCGTATATTTCTAGAATTTTAAGTATGTCTTTTTCTTCAACTAACCCGGTCATCAAGGCGGACAAGATTTCATCGGCGACAACAAGGAAATATCGTGTATCTCGCACTGCGTTTTCAACATAAGCCAAACCTTTGCGCGCTTCCTGCTTGTCCGATTCTGTGTTGTCGAAACGGAAACTGCCATCGGGCATCATGCGTTCTTTACCAGTTGGCAAAAAGGTGATTCGCTCAACTGTGCGTATTATCTTGCGTTCGTTGTAGTGCTCGTCGCCATCAAATCCTTTGTCGAACTGAATGAAAGCTACACGTCTTCCGAAACCGGCGGAACGAATCGCCAGCCCTATTGCGGAAGTAGTTTTACCCTTACTTTCGCCGTAGTAAATATGGACGCATCCACGATTGTTTAGGTCGATCTTCTCTTCAGTCATATCAGTCCCCTTAACTTGAAAACACCAAGAAACCACATTCTAGCATCAAGTCAACTAGAACGACAAACACCAACTACAAGACGCGAAAAAGCCGGCACGAGCCGGCATAAAAAAACAAAAAAGTATGCAGAATCTAGTCTTCAGCGATAATCGCACCTGTCGGACAGACTTCAACACACATAGCGCAATCGGTGCAGATATCGGGATCGATTGTGTAAATCGGATCGCCTTCTTCAATAGCGCCGGTCGGGCATTCGTCAATGCAATCCCCGCAAGCTTCGCAGGTGTCAAGTATAATGTGAGTCATTGAAAGCCTCCAATAAAAACTAGCGCGGACTTAGCCGCGCAAAATGCTACCACAGAGGAATCAGTGCGGCAACTTGTAACTCAAGTAATTACAAATTTGACTTTAGTAGTTATTATGATAACGAACGGCAACGGGTTGTATTTTCGTTAGTGTCATGTTTGATACCTAACTAGTAG
>CAZRQJ010000164.1:0-4861 GCA_964602075.1 uncultured Planctomycetia bacterium | reverse complement strand
ACAGCTGCGGGTACTCAAACAACTGCTCCGTCGAAGCCTTCAACTCCGAGTGTTACTCCCCCGACAACCAGCGCTGGCGATACAGGCATAAACGAAAAACTCCAAGCGTTTCGCAGACTTTATCCGGGTGACATTATTGAAAAGAAGTATGACGTTCTAGATAAGGAAGTTACGAAACCCGAAAACTTTGCGGAAGACATAGGTCGAGTTGATCCGTTGACAGTCGTTAACGACTTTATACCTGAAGAGCTGCGTCCACCGCGATCGGGCGAAACAAGCGATGAAGAGATGTTCGAGTTTCTAGAGGAAGCTATTGGATACGAGATACTCGACAGTATTCAGATTGAGGTTATTGAAGTCTTACAAGTAGGCAACTATCGTTCGGTTGTTTGCCTTATTAATGGACAAGGCACCAACCTTGCTGAAGGGCAAGCTGTTGGTTCAGGCGGAGTAACGATTCAGGCAGCGACAGTAACCAGAGAAGAAGTTGTCTTTATGCTTTACTTTACTGGTGCATATACATCGATTTCTAAGGCGAGACATTTTATATCTGGAAGTTACTAAGTGTGATTTTTTTCAAGTCACGCCCGGGAGGAATCTTCCGGGCGATTTTTTTGAGGGCTGGCAGCAATAATTATGGAGTTTGTATTTGAACTGCTGACAACCGTTTGGGGAAGACTACAGGTGCTCTGGCAGGAACCTTCGCGCCAGCTTACACATTGGGGTTGGGAACATCAAGCATACTATTTACTGTTCCCTGAAATCAGTCTGCTAATCGGTATTATCGTAATACTCCTTATCGACATATTTTTTGGGAAAAAGGCATACCATCTAATTTTATGGATAGCTATTGCGGCGCTGTTTTCAAATTTTCTTCTCACGATACACTTGATGTATATGACGAGCCGTTTCTTCAGCTACGGACTTGGGCTATGGTGGGGGCAATTAGAAACGATAGATCCATACGCTTTGTTTTTTAAGCAGTTAATGGATTGGGGAGATATACTGCTTATATTGGCTTTGTTCAAATATCCGTTAATCAAGCAATATAGAGCAGAGTTCATCGTTCTCCTTTTAACTGCGACGATTGCGTTCGATTTAATGGTTGGTTCGAGCGATCTAATCGCTATATATGTTATGACGGAATTCGGCAGTATTACATTATACATATTAGCGGCATTTACAAAAAAGAATGTTAAGAGTCTTGAAGGCGGGTTAAAGTATTTCTTAACAGGGGCTGTGTCGTCCGCATTTCTTTTATTCGGTATAACATACGTGTATGGCATCGTCGGATCGACAAATATTTATGAGATAAAGCAGCGAATGCTGTCGATCAATCCCGATCATCCGCTTCTATTGTTCTCTATGATACTGATAGCGGTTGGTATTGGTTATAAAATCGGCGTCGCTCCTTTCCATATGTGGTCACCGGACGCGTTCGAGGGTGCACCAACGCCTGCAGCCTGCTTCATTAGCATATTCCCTAAGATGGCGGGATTCGCAGTATTGATGCGAATATACCTTGTCGCTTTTGCTCCGGTGGCGGAAGTGTGGATGCCGATTTTCCTAATAATGGCTGTTTTGACCTTGTTTGTTGGCAACATAATGGCTCTGACTCAAACAAGCTTCAAGCGATTAATGGCGTACAGCGGAGTTGCGCAAATGGGTTATGTTATGATCGGTGTTATCTGCGCCGGTCTTGCGGGGCATAACAGAGCGTCATCGACAGAGGGTTTTTATGCTGCAATGTACTATTTATTCATGTATATGTTCATGAATTTAGGCGTATTCATTGTAGGCATGCTTAATGAAGTTTCTGGCGGCAGCGATCATCTCGATTCGTTTAACGGTTTCCATCAGCGTTCACCGTTTCTGGCATTTTTCATGACGGTTTGTCTGCTTGCTCTGACAGGAATACCCCCCACTGCTGGGTTCATTGCTAAGTTTTATGTATTCCTAAGCGCTGTGACGTATATCGCGAGCTATCCAGCTATGTTTTTCTTGGTGCTAATGGCGATTATCAACACGATTATTGCAGTATATTACTATGTTGGTATCATAAAAAGGATGTACTTAGAGAAACCTTTGCGAGAGGAGCTGGGACGACCATATACGCCAATATTTTTCCAGCGAATCGCAATCCTTATCCCTGCGTTGGTAAGTTTGGTCTTAGGCTTTCTGTATGTCGATGCGCCAATTAGTTATGCACAAGGCGCATGGTTTATGACTTATTACACGACTGTTGCATAAATACAGTATATGCAGCATAGTAATCTAATATGTTAAGATAAAGCGTGCGCAAGCATCAACGAAGAAAGCAGCTACCATCAAACAATCATCAGAACATACCTGACAGATTGTTTTCTATTGATTTCTGGTTGTGTTTTCTACTTATGTTCGTGTTATTGGCCGTCTCCCCGCTGTTTCTCAATACGATTATGGGTTCAGCGTACGTAGAGGCTTGGTCGTTTGTTACGCTAATTCCGTTGGCAGTATTCGGAATTACGCGCTTAAGGTCGGAATATCTTTCAGTATTTGAATTCATACTTGTGCTGTGGTTGGCATACGTTTTTTTGTTTGGACTAATAGGTGAATATCCGTTCCTCTCGGTTGTTGAGTCACTTCGTTTAGCGTCAATGTTGTGTGTGCTTATACTAGCGAGGTTGTCGCTAAGGCTCATAGGTAAGCGAGTAATCATCGGAATAATTGCAGTATCTGGATTTCTACCGTCACTCTTTGGTTTTTATTTACTGCTTGGCGCTGGAGGTGTGTCTCAAGAATATTCTGGTATGACTGGCACGTTTGGATTGCATAACCCTTTCGCCGGATTTTTGCTTATGACGATACCGATGGCGATATATATGGTCTATGAAACGTGGGGAATTGAACGTTATAGATTGTTATGGATTATCGTGTCGATTGTTCAAATAGCTGCTTTTATTCTAGCGAGAAGCCGTGCATCGTTGGCTGTAGCACTTGTTGTTATTCTCTTGTTGACGACACTATTATTGATAAAAAAACATGGCGCGTTAAGAGCGCGTGGCATAAGGATAATTGGATACTCGCTTGTTGCATCGGGAGTTGTCTTTGTTGCGATTGTTCCGTTAGTGTTGACTAGGCATTTGTCGAGTCTTTATGAAGCACTGGATTATTCACTGCGAGGAAGAATGGCTTTTTGGGAAGGCGGCATAAGTGCATTCTTAGATAATGTACTGATTGGGACGGGCGTCAACACATTCGCTAATACTTTTACAAGGTATCAAGATAGCTTCAAGTATTATTCGACCGACCCGCACAGTTTTGTCGTTAGTACTCTGCAAGGGCAGGGGATAATAGGATTTTGTTTTCTGATAATCACGTTAGCCGCAATCGTTAACGCGGTGGCGAAAAAACTGGCTGCTGATAACGCGATCGAAACTCTGTCGATTGCTACTGGGATCTGTGGTTGCGCATTGCATTCCTCTGTGGATTTCGATCTGACTTTTACTGCAAACGCTTGGGTATTCATGACTTTGTTGGCACTAGCATTTCGAACTGAAAGTTGGGTAAGCGGTTCGCGTGAATATGAAGGTGCGCCTATGCCAGTGAACTACTTAAGGTTGTATGTAAAACCCTTTGCATTGATTGTTCTGTTAGCGGTTTGGTTTGTGGGTATTGTTATAGCGAACGCTGCATGGTTAAATGTGGAAGCTAGAGCGGGTGATCGTGCTAGCGTTAGCGATTCAGCTTATAATGCGGTCTTTCCTTATGTGCCTTTTTTTATGAGAAAGTACAGCGAGATAAATTCTGCTAACTTCTCTGCTTCTGAAAGATTGAGCGCACTCAAGGACTTGAACGAAAAGCTAACTAGGTTCAACGATGCGAACAGTACTGTCGCATCATCAAGGTATCTTGAAGCGCTTACATCCGACGCACTGCGTTTGAGTAAAACGAAGGAACTTCTTCTTGAAGCTATCAATCTGGATTCAAATAATCATCCTGAATATTACTTCGTGCTTTCAAGCTACCTTGAGAAAAAAAAAGACTACGAGAATGTTTACGAAGTGCTAACTAACTTTCTCACAAAGAGTATTCCGTTAAGCGAGCCAATAAAACCAGATCATTATCGCCCAACGTGGATAACGATGAATAAGGAATTTGCTCGATCATGGCGCAGATTATCCGAGCTGGAAGCGAGTTTCGGCAGTACTAAAAAGGCGAGTGAATATCGCGACATCGCCGAGAGATTCGAGAACTATTCTTATGATTTGTCTATTGAATAGCCATCTAATCGCTAGTGAGACGCAGTTATCGCACGCTGTTCTTTCCATCTTATTGGTATGTCGTTTATTGCAGTAATTGTTGTTTTTACAGGGCGATTGCGTCTCCGTTCCAGCACTGTTAACAGCGCTTTCGCTGTATCGAGCGATGTTATAACAGGGACATTATGCTCTACGGCGGTACGACGAATTTTTAACCCGTCGATTTCTGCCGCTCTGTTGTCGCTGATTGTGTTGATCACTAATCTAAACAAACCACTTTCGACATGATCAACTATGTGGGGTCTGCCTTGATGCAGTTTCTTTACGCTCTCCGTAGGGATTCCGTTGTCGTTTAACAATTTCGACGTCCCTTCTGTTGAATAGAGTTTCACACCAAGAAGCGCCAATCTTCGCGCTACTGATATTCCCTCGTTCTTATCGACTTCCGCCAGCGTAACTAGAACACCGAGCCCGTCGGTATCGGTGGGTATAGGAATCCCAGCCGCCGCCATTGCTTTCGATAGAGCGGTCGGATAATCTCTCGCTATCCCCATCACTTCGCCGGTGCTCTTCATCTCTGGACCCAGTCCAACGTCAACTTCTTGCATTTTCGAAAAACT
>CAZRQJ010000163.1:0-4891 GCA_964602075.1 uncultured Planctomycetia bacterium | reverse complement strand
TCCGCTTCCAACGTCCGTTGCATCTGTGAATATCATAAAAGCGCTGCCATCCGAACGAAGTCGAACAACGGGGTTATGTTGTTTGGCGCGGCTGACGATAGTTGCCCGCCGCAGCGCGTCTAAAGTCTCTTTGCGAGGAACTTTAACCGTGGTTGGTCTTTCAGATGGAATAACACGGGTATAGTCTGGAAACTTGACATCGAGCAGGCTTGATGCGACGACAAAGTTTTCATAATCCAAAAAGATATGACTGTTTGTATAGTATACCTTAACTTCCGCATCTTCGTCGTCGGGCAGAAAACGTAAAAGCTCATCAGCGTTACTCGCCGGTATCATTACATCGAGCGATTCTTCGGCATATGCGCCTCTCGTTTTTTTGACGCCTAACCTGTGACCGTCGGTAGCCACTACGTCGAGAAATTCTGGAGTAAACCTAAACAGAACGCCGCTCGTATAATAGCTGGCACGCTCCCCGGTGCCTTTATAAGCGCAAAAAGCTGTCTTTTTCAAAGAATCTTTGAGAACTCCAGATGTTGCGTCAATCAATGTTCCTTCAGTGTAATCCTGAATTGTCGGAAAGTTGTCAGCAGAAGCACAAACGAGCGTATAGCGGCTTTTCCCGCTCTTAATCGTAAGTTTATTGCCGTCTTTTGTAATCTCGACTTCATCTCCCGCCATCTTTGCAACTAAATCGCATATAAGAGGGCTAACTAGAAGTTCACCTTCTTCTTCAACTGCTGCTACAACTCTGTTTTTGACATAAAGTTCGTCGTCGGTAGCTTCTAAAAATAGACAGTTTTCTTTTGCAGCAATTTTAATGAATTGCTGATAGCTTCCAAGCGATCTTGAGGATACTGCTCTCGACACATATCCTAACGCTTTATCGAAATCATGCCTTAATATCACAGATCTCATAGCTACACCTCCGAATAATCGGTTCTTAACTTCCTTCTACTATTCTATTATATATATATAAATTAGTAGTAGTAGTAGGGCTGTTGAAAATGTTGAAAAATCAAGTTTTAACGCATCAAATAAAGAAATTAAGTCTTGATTAATTCTTTATCGATTTCAACTTTTTTAACATCAAAGAATGAATCCTATGGTTCTAACAAAAATTATGTTAAAAAAATATCCAAAGACAAAGACTTTTCAACAGAATTAAACTCAACTTATCAACTTTGAAAGGTTCTTAATCGTTAACTCGACGTACGGGTTTTCGACCATCTCCTTTCTGATTTTCTCGCAAGCATAAATGACAGTAGAATGGTCTCGACCGCCTAGTTCTTGACCGATTTGAGCGAGAGATAAATTAGTATGCTCGCGAGAAAGAAACATAGCAATTTGACGCGCAAAAGCAACTTTCTTTGTGCGGTTAGGGGATAAAAGAAGTTTCTTGGTGATGTTGAAGTATTCGGCGCAAGTATCGAGAATCTGGTTCATATCGGTGGGAGTTCCGGGTTTGCTTGTGTCGATTATCCCGCCAAGTACGTTTTGAGCTGTGGTTACATTGAGAGGCTCGCCGCGATGCGTGCAAAACGCCAGCAAACGAATCAACGCGCCTTCGAGGTCGCGTATGTTGTCTGTAATGTGTTTTGCGATGTAAACCGCGATATCGCCTTGAAGCATGACACCTTCAAGTTTTGCTTTCTTCTCTAAAATCGCTATTCGCGTTTCAAAACTCGGTGGTGCGATATCTGTAATAAGACCGCCGGAAAAGCGACTTACAAGTCTCTCGTCCAGTCCTTTAAGTTCTTTCGGCGATCGGTCGCTTGAAATGACTACCTGCTTACCTTGTTCTATGAGTATGTTGAAAGTGTGAAAGAACTCTACCTGTGTTTCCGTTCTGCCTGCAAGAAATTGGATGTCGTCAATTAGAAGTACGTCTACATGGCGGTAGATATCGTAAAAGTCCTCCATCTTTCCGCCACGCACTTTATGAATAAAGTCGTTTGTGAACTTCTCGCTTGTTACGTATTTGATAAAAAGCGAGCTGTCCAAATTATACGAAAGGTGTCCGATAGAGTGAAGCAGATGTGTCTTTCCCAATCCACTTCCGCTGTATATAAACAACGGATTGTAAATATACGCAGGTCGTTCCGCTACCGCCAGACTTGCGCTATAGGCAAAGCTGTTAGCCGGACCAACGACAAAATTGTCGAATGTGAATCTTGGGTTTAATGTCGGTTTTTCTGCCGCCGGCGCTGTGTCGTCAACTCCGTAGTCTGAAAGTTGAGGAATAACGGAGCTTCCTGTGTAGGAATTAAATTGAGATTGCACAACAGTAAAAGCTATTGTGTCAATCGACGTATCCGAACGCCTCACGTGATCTAGAATGACACTCGCAAACTGGTCTTCAATCCACGCCTTAAGCATTGTGGATTCAACACCCAATAACAAAGTGCCGTCAAGAACGCCCTCATAAGTAAGCGGAGCAATCAATAGCTCAAACTTGGGGCGCGGAATCGCATCTTTCAGCGAATCCTTGATTTGCTCAAGTACTTCCGTTCCGCTAATGCGGGTCATGCCCCTCTCCTCGATTGATTTCTTAACATATCAACAGGATATGTTTACAACATGTTGATATGTAGCGCCGTTACCGTACCGCTACTAATAAACACAATAAAAGTTGTCCAGGAGCGCCTAAAAAAAGTTGCTTGATACTCAATAAGCGAACTTGATTGTCAGTACACCTGTTCGAGCGCGCATCTTAGCGCAAAATCGCGGCGATGACAATATACCCCGCAAAATTTTACAAATGCTTTGTAGTTGGCTTGGATAATACACGTAAAGAATTTTATAACTGTCTTTTTCACAAAAGTAACGCCAAACGGTTCAATTTTTTTTATAAATTAAAAAAACGGTTACTTTTTCGATGCAACCACGACAATTCTAGTGCAGTCCGGTGAAAGCGGTTCGCGCTTAAAACCTCCCCAGACGTCGTTTACTCGAAAGCCAACTTCTTCGAACAGTCCTTCAAGTTCGAGAGGGAAAATAACGCTCAAGCTCGCCGAACGCGTGATTGTTTCCGTTGATCCGTCGTTGTTCAAATAACGATAAGTGTATTTAAGATTCAGCTCCTGACGTGCTGAATTATAGTCATGTGCTTGAAACAAGACTGCCCATTGCATTTTGCCCCTGTCGAAGAACGTCTTGATATATTTGTTGTCTGAATAACCTGCCGTAATGAAATCGGGGTGCGGCATTGAAACTTCCGCGTACACTCGTCCATCTGTCGATAATGCGTCGTAACACGCGTTTAGTATCGCCAACCTGTCGCTGCGAGTCGGCGCAAGCTGAAGAAAATTGAAACTCAACACAATAAAATTGAATTTTCTATCGAACCGACTACTAATCGGCTCGCCATGTGCGAGCGTTACAAGCAATCTAACCGAATCTTTTTCGCTTGAAAGTTTCTTTTCAAATAAGTTCAACATTCCAATGCTCTTTTCAAGCGCCATAACTTCAAATCCCGCGCGGGCGAGTCGTATGGCGACGCGACCTGTCCCTGCGCCTATTTCAAGAACAGAGTCGCCGGATTCGCGCGCAAGCTCTAATATGAGCGGAATATCGTCCGCGTATGAGCCGTAATCGCTTTCATAGCGCCAAGCGTCGTCGAGACGATCGTAAAGATTTGTGATAACTTCCGCCAAAACTCACCTCCGGAAGCCTAGCTATGCCACTTGTTCAGAAGATTCAAGTTTATCAGCTTTGCAAACACAATGAAGAATTGACGATTCTGCTTAAGTAAAAAGCGCCGCGTATGTAAGTTAGGTTATAATCGCAGCCTTATGGGTGTTTTCGATGGACTAACTGAACGGCTGTCCGCGACGTTCCGCAAATGGACGGGCGCGGGTAAACTGAACGCGTCGCAAGTCGAGGAAGGCTTGCGCGAGATACGCATCGCGCTTCTCGAAGCGGATGTTAACCTTAAAGTAGCTAACGACTTTCTCGAAAAAGTGCGGGTTAAAGCGACAGGTACGCACATTCTGGCAAGTCTCGATCCTGTACAGATGCTTGTAAAAGTTGTGCGAGACGAGCTTATCGAGCTACTTGGCGGTAAAGATGCGCCGCCGCCTGACGAGTTGAAGAAAGGCTTCAACCCAATATTGATGCTAGGTCTTCAAGGCAGCGGTAAAACTACAACTGCCGCCAAGCTCGCTTTGCATTTCAAAAAGAAGAACGTGAAAGTCATGCTCGCCGCGCTCGACTTAAGCCGCCCTGCCGCGGTCGACCAACTCGAAGTGCTAGGGCGGGAGATTGACGTTCCAGTTTACGCAGATCGCACAGCCAATCCTATTGATGCCGCAAGGGCTGCGCTGGAACAAGCGAAGCGCGAGAATATTCGCGTACTGATTATGGACAGTGCTGGTCGCCTACACATCGACGAAGAGTTGATGGATGAAGTGCGCCGAATCAAAGAAACGACCGAACCAACCGAGACTTATCTCGTAGTCGATGCCATGACTGGACAGGAAGCTGTCAATGTCGCTGAAACCTTTGACCGCATTGTCGGCATTTCAGGTCTGTGCGTGACAAAATTCGACGGCGATGCGCGCGCGGGCGCGGCTTTGTCGGTAAAGAGCGTCACCGGAAAGCCAATTCGTTGGGTTGGTACGGGCGAGAAAGTCGATATGATAGAGCCGTTTCTGCCTGATCGCATGGCGAGCCGCATACTCGGCATGGGCGACGTGCTCACGCTTATCGAAAAGGCAGAGAAGGAAATAGACGAAGACGAAGCTGAACGCTTGTCCGAAGGCTTCATGAAGGGCAAATTCGACGTGAGCGACTTTATAGCCGCGCTTAACCAGATGCAGAAACTCGGTCCGATGAAGCAGATACTTGGAATGCTGCCCGGCATGCGTATGGACGACGATATGGCAGACATGGG
>CAZRQJ010000162.1:0-4909 GCA_964602075.1 uncultured Planctomycetia bacterium | reverse complement strand
ACTACCGACAATTGCTATGCTTAAAGAATCAAGTAGCTCAACGTTACCCTTCATAAACAAAGCAATGGGTGGATTATCGATTTCTCTTAATCGGGCTGGATACTGCTGATCTTGTACAGTTACGACGTGTATATTAAGCTCGTTCAGCTTCTTAAAAACCCGTTCAACATCGAGATTGTCAATAACACCCGCTAGCTCGCGTCGTAACACCTCGCCTAACTTATCGAAGGAGCTTAACTTAGATGTGTCCGTTCTGATAATTACCTCTGGTTCCCCAAACTCGCTTATAAGAAGATTCAAATGCGAAAACTTGAACCAAGGTACATGCGACAGCAACACTATCGCCTTATCTCTATCTTCATATTGATTATTCTTCTGATTCATAATACAAAGCGGCGAAGGTTAGCAGAGCATAAATTAAATGTAAAGTAATAAGTTCCTAAGTTCTGGATATACTAACTAACTAGATGTCGTTACGGGTACTGTTGCAGGTTCTACAATTTTCACGCTGCAACCTTGATGCCATGAAAAACGCTGTGGTTCTTTGCTCGCAGCTGATGTGTAAAAGTGATAAGGATTAAACGGTGGCGCAGGATCTTTAGCGAAATTGAACTTCAGGTTGCCTTTCTTGTATGCCTTAAACTTGAATTCAAATAAATCACCGCTTGAACCAGCTGGTGCTTCCTTTGTGGCTTGTGCGAAGCTAACATTAAACTCAAGAAAACTAGGATTGCCTTCGACAGGAATGATCGGTGCAGGGAAGAAAACTCCGTCATGGTAATCAAAGAAACTTCCCAATGTTACGGACCCCGCCGCTGGGGCTACTAAAGGCGTGAACGTTACTCTGACAGCGTTTAATTGATAGAGTTTTCCTTTTATTGCTTTAACGTTCGCGGTAAGGAAAATAGTCTCGCCTAGTTCGTAAACATCTTTGTCCGTTGTCAAAAATATTGAATCGTTTGGGCGCGGAACAAACATATGTTTCTCAACAACATTTTCGTCTTCATTTCCTGATCGGTCTTGAGCCCGTACTGCAATGTAATAATCGGCGGCTCCGCGAACCTTATCTATTCTTGCGGGACTCGTCTCGAAATCTAACACCGCTTCCGCAGTATCGAAGTCAATTGGAGTAGAAGTACTAAGGTAAACATTGTACGTCACAGGTGTAGAATCGTCTGTAGCGGATCCAAAGTAAACATCTATCAAATTGTCGCCGACTATCTGTATTGATTGTGCTCCGGGAGATCCTTGCCAGACAGGAGGATTATAATCAAATATCACTGCTCCAAACAAACAATAGACTCCAGCATCAGAGATCGTTAAGCTATAAGCAGTAGAATCTTCGGTCAAGTTCCCGTTGGCATATTCGTTCAAAATGTGAGATGACAGATTGTATTTATAAACTGGTAACAAGTCCGGTGCATTAACACCCGAAGTATGTTTCGCGGCTGAAGAAGAACTGCCTGTACTAATGCTAGCTATTCCGAGCGGTATTGGTATCGTTAGAGTCATATCTGAAATAAAGCTAACAGGGTTTCCGCTCTCGTCAACAGCTTTAACTTCTACTCCCGTTATTAGCTCTGATCCTGGGCTTGGAACTTCATTGATTTCTGTTTTTTTCAAAACCCTGATAGTAACTATCGTGTTATCGGGCAATCCACCGGCAGGAACTAATACACTATGCCCGAAGGAAGTTGATACTGTCTGTTCTTCCTGCCAATTTTCAACTGACTCTCTATAGAATGTATATGTTGCACCTGGGAAGCTTCGACTACCCTCTTCAAAAACTCCGTCAAATGGTCTAACCCCATATACATAACGCTTGTCCGTAGGCGGAAATCTATCCACATACTCGTACTTTACAGAATATTCACCATCGCTCGGATTAGGCCTATCGACACTCGCTAAAGAAGCCAATGTATCGTTGTTAGGCAAACGCAAAGTAGGGGAAAATGTACCATTAATCTCCTCAATTCTGTATACGTTATAACCTATTAGAGAAGCCCCGTAATTCTCCGCAATTGTAGTTATATCAGGAACGCCGATCTCTCCGTCGCCGCTTCCATCAACTTTAGTGACAATTTCGCCGGTGGTAACACCGAAGTATTGAGCAATGGGAGTAATGTCAGGAACGCCAACTTCACCATCGTTGTCGTAGTCTCCCAAGTTCTTTTCGTTCCAAGAAACTTGCGCTGTGCCGTCTAGTCTGATGCTGATGTCCAGTTGACTTACAGAATTAGCGGCTCCTTTTGGTGCTCTGTTTATATACCGCGGTTCCGTTGGAGTATTGCTTAACACAAACACGACTTTAATAATCACATCGAACTTGTTAACATCACTAAACTTGATCAAGCCTGGCAAAAAAACGCCCACATCAATAGAATTATTAAATATAGCAGTTAGTTTTAAAGAGTCGGTATGGTTATCGATGCTGTCAGACCATTCAGCTCGAACAGGAATATGGTATGGAGTAGGCGGCGATACCCTGCAAGCTAATCCAGTAAAGCTATCGGATAGGTTTACTACTTCAACAGTCGTTTCACCACCTTTGTCAACTGCTCTTATGTCAACATCGGTATCGATACCTGATGACGATTTCGAAACGTTAAGCTTAAAGCCAGCATTTTCTATCGTATTTTCCTGATCAAGCCAACGAGACCCCCTTAGCTCGGACGCCGTATCTGAATTCACGTTGTTGTGCTTGAAATTTGCCGCGTGGTTCTTTTCAGGACTACACCCGACTAGCATTACAGCAAAACTAATAAAAACTAAACTCGAAAAAAAAATGTAGCTAACTTTCGGACAAATCATCAATATCTCCTCTTACTGGGAAGAGCAATTATCAAGTATACCCGCGCTTTCTCGTAACTACAACACGAAAATATATTTTCTTACTCGTTTCTGATCAATTATAATATTTTTGTTAACTCAAAATACATTACCTATACTTGTAACTCCTCAAACGTTCCACGAAAGGCATTATCAAAGATTCTTCACTTTGAGTCAGTTTAACGGACTTGTACTCACTTTCATAATACCCGTGAAAATCAGATCCTACACTCATTAGCTTATCATTTACAACTGCTTTTTGAATCATTAAATCAGTTTCCGATTTCGAATGCTGCAAATAGAACACCTCTATGCCGTGCGCTTTATTGAATAACATGTCACGAACGCGTTCCGTTTCAACCTTGTTTGGATGCGCAAAGACAACTATGCCGCCTAGTTCGATCACCTTGTCTAAAGTTGTTTCAAAAGTAGGACGTGGCGGAACATAAGCCGGCCCACCGGGGATAAAATTAGTTAGCACAAAATTTCGAATTTGATTGAGGTTTAGTTGTAAATATCCTTGCATAACTAATAGTGTGACAATTGGCAGAACGCTAATCGGCGCTGGCGCAGCCATCTTCAGCAATGTATTGAAATCTAGTTTATATCCAATGGCATCAAGTTTCATAAGTATTTCTGCAACCCTGTCGTTCTGTAACTCCATCAACTCGTTTTCGTAGGCAGTTATCTCCAAATCTTCGGGTACTAATCCGTAAACAAGTATATGAACTTCTTCTACAAACTCATTCTGTACGCAGAAGCTAGTTGAAACTTCGATACCAGAAAACAACTCAATTCCATAAGAGTCTGCAATCCGAATCGCTTCGCGATAGCCCTGAAAAGTATCGTGATCCGTTATGGACAATTTCTTAATCCCGTACTCGCAAACGAGCTTCAAAATGTCGCGCGCAGAATACTTCCCGTCAGATCGACTGGTATGAACATGGAAATCATAACTGGATGTCATGCCGCCATGATTCTATACCAAAACTGCCAAGGAAATAAAACAACGCAGGATGGACGAGTAATTCCTTCTTTGGAATATGCTAAAACGACTTATTAGGGTAAAATTAGTTGTGTATGTACACGTTGTGTGTACGGGAGGAACACTATGTCTATCGCTCTCTTAAAGAATAACGCAGTTGCATCCGTTGCGCTTTTGATTGTTATTGTGCTCTTTATCATAGTCGCCTGCGGTAAAGCAAACAACGGTATTTCACTTCCTTCATCTGAAACTCAAGATAGCAACAATTCAGTTAAAATGAGGCTTGAAAGCGATAAGCAATACACATTCAAGACCACAGTCGATGCGCCTTTTGAATCATTACTTGATATCCCTGACGAAACTCTTGCAAACGCGATTAGTCAAGACGGTTTCACACTTGTCCCTTTTGACGATAAGCAAAGGTATAAACCTGAATTCAATTCGTTTTATCGCTTATCAGTTACGAAAGATGGAAACAAAAAGCTAGTAACAATTTTTGTTGAAAATGCAATCGACATAAAATATTCTTTGCTAGAACTCAAATACGATCCCTCTCAAGTAAATCCGATATCGGTAGATATGGGAAACTTCCTTGGCAGCGAGAATGACACAATTCGGCTAAGCGTCACATCGACAAGCGGGCGTATTCCTATCGGTATCGCTTTGTTAAACTATAACGAACGTGAGGGTGTTACCGGATCAGGACGCATTGCGACGTTAACATTCGAAAGTAGTGCGTTTGGAAACGAGAGAAGAATCTGTAAAGTCGCATCCGAACCAGAAAATAGAGTTACAATTTCAAATGCTGATCTTCAGAACTTCAGAGGTTCGTTTGTAGATAAAAACGTCGGTGATTATGATAACAATGGCGAGGTTGGCGTTGCTGACATCACGCCGATCGCAATTTATTACTTGGACGAAGCATCAAGCAGTACAGGCGCATTCAATGCTGACGGAGATTTGAATGGATTCGTGGAAGTTCCTGACATCACTCCGATCGCAACACACTATCTCAATCAGATAGTCGGTTATCGAGTATATCGTATCGAAAGTGCAGTTGCTCCAAATTCAGCTGAATTCACTTCATCAACACTT
>CAZRQJ010000161.1:0-4951 GCA_964602075.1 uncultured Planctomycetia bacterium | reverse complement strand
TTACTTACATAGATGTTGACTTTGCAAACTTTGACGTCGAATACTACTTCTACGTTCAAGTCAAACATTCGGACGGCTGGGAAGGCGGTAGGAGTTCTATCGTTTCCGCTAGTCCGTCAGCCATCAACCTATTTGCAAACGAGACGCCTAAAATTCGTCAAGTTCAGTTGTTATGGTCAGATCCGATGGCTGCATCAGATCCAGATTTGTTAGGCTACAACGTGTATCGCAGACTGATAACAGAATCTGGCTGGACTAAGTTAACAACATCGCCTATTGTCTGGAATGTTGACGGAATGTCTTACGATGATTTCAATTTCCCTAAATTGGGCTTAGATGCGCTCGGTAATCCCGATCCACGATACCAGTATGCTGTTCGACCAGTTCGTATAGGCAACATCGAGTTAACTCCAAGCGATATAGCGAATGTGGGACCGCTTCCTATAGAGGTTTGGATAGATAATCTCGACAGGGCGGTGCACCTTCATTGGCGCGATACTTCTTTAGATCCCGATTGCATTGGTTACAGAGTATGGCGCACACAAGCGACTCCAAGCCAAGCTCGTTTTCCCAACGACTTCACGCGACTGAATCAGATACCAGTTCCAGTGCAAATCGACTATAACGGAAATGGTATCGAAACGTACGGATACATTGACAATACAGTAAAGAACTTCGATTACACATATGTCGTAACCCCTGTGCATGATACAGGCGGGCAACTCATAGATTTGACGCCAAGCCCGGCAATAGTGGGAAGCCCAGAATTCGAACTTGTAGAAAACTTCTATGCAACCGGTATTGAGTTCTTCAACGAAAGCGTAGGGTTTATCTGGGGTAGAGACGGTCTCGTAATCAAAACAGTAGACGGCGGAATCTCATTTGAAGCGCTCCCGGTATTCAGCGCCGATGAACTAGCAAACTACTCGCCAGAAGAGATTGTCTGCAAATGCGGCGATTTCATCAACGCCAATATTGGATTTCTTCTTTACGATCGACTCGATGGAACAAGCTTCATAAAACGCACCAATTCAGGTGGAGACAGTTGGGAAACCATCGAAATTAGCGGAGTTGTGACAATAAACGATTCGCTCGATCCAACACTTAATGGAACATATCAGATAGATCACCTCGATTGGTTCGTTTTCTTAAGTTCATCTGCTGGATATGCTGTATCATCAGATATCCCGGTGTTTTTGGCAAGCGGCAACGGAGGGATTAACTGGGGCGGTTTTGGAACTTATCCAACGTATAATGATGGAATGAATACATATTCGATTTATCCGGTTCAACCAGGATCAATCTCCTTCTACGACGTTAAGAGCGGAGTTTCATTTGCTAATGGTAAAATTACAAGAGACATAAACGATAACATCATAGATGTATATCCACCCCATCTTTGGTGGTACAAGAACGGTATATGGGAAATCCAGAATGAAACTCGAATGGCAGATGCGGTTGAAGGCGATGCGTACCAATTCGACACGCTGGTTCCGTTGCGCAACCAGATGATCAGCTCGAATAGTGCAGTAGCTTTCAGTTACACTGGTGAGCAGCTACTCGGATTCAACTCGTTTTTCGCATCGTCAAAGCTTGACGAAGGATACTCTGAAATTGGATTCAGTTTTGACTTCTTTCCATCCGATGTCGAGTTCATATCTCAGCAGAAAGGTTTCGCTATTGGCAACGGTTTCCAAAACGGATACATTCTTCAAACCGATGTCTCGGGCAACCTCTGGACTACCTCGTTTGTAAGCCCTGCCCCGTTCGAGCGTGAATTTGCTACCTTAGGTGTCGTTGACAGCGATACGGTGTTTGCCGTAAGTACGAAGAATCTTTACAGAACTTATGACGGCGGAAAAAGCTGGGAAGAAATTTCAATTCAGATTTATAACTAGCCTCAATTGCACGTATAAAAGGGCGGTTCGACCGCCCTTTTTCTATTTAAACTGATGGATAATAGCGATCTCACGAAGATCGTCTACGACTCTTGGAATCATTTCTGTAGATACATAAACAGGATTGTATTTACAGAAGTCATATGCAGTATTAAGGAAGTAAACAACTTCGACCGGGTTATCGAGTGTAATGATCTGCTTATACATTTTTTTTATCTTTTCAGGATCCTCCGCTTCGAGCCAAACAAACTCTCTACGCAATTCACCAAGCGACTTAAAATTCTCATTTTCCTTGTACCAAGCATAAAGAGCAATATCCTTAGTTAACATCGCCTCAATTCGAAGTATCTGTCGCCCATCGCCAGCAGGTTCGCTTTCCAGTGTTCTTCCCTGTATCCTGTTAAAAACAACTCTATCTACCGGGCCAGCCGCTTTGATTTTTAGTCCATCGACCTTGCGTTTTTTAGCTTCAGCAAGATAATAACTTTCTTTCTCTATCGGGATACGAGCTTTGATCTCTTCTGCTTTTTTCCCCAGCTCGGACGAAATGTCAAGGTTTCCCCATGTTTTAATAGCAGATTCATATTCGTGATTTTTGTACTCTTGCAATCCTTGACTGTAAATTTCTTCTTGGTTTTGTTCATGCACCTGTGCTATCTTTTCAGTCATCCCCGCATCGCTTTGTCCTTCAGGTACATATCCGATTAAGACTGCACTCTCAACCGTCTCGCCCTCTTTAAGCATCGTTTCTGCTCTTTTTATAAGTGTTTGTGCAAACAACTCGTCCAGAGCTTGTTTTTTACTCGGAACCGAATCGAGCACAGCAGCCCATTCTGAATAGGAAGCTGGCTCAAAGGATGAGCTTACAACGAGCTTTGAAACTCGTTGAAAATAGCTCTCAACTATTTTATTTTTTCTCGATTCACTTCCAGTCGAGATTAATCCGAAGTATAAGAACTGTGCATTTTCATAATCTCCACTATCGAAAGCGTTTTCAGCTTTAACAAGACTCCGTGTTTCTGAATTGCAACTTGTAATAAAACTAATCGTAACTATGATTGTTAGAAGAAGTACAAAAGAACGCAACGACATTAGTGACCTCCGAAGAACATCTCTTGGACGCTGATTTTAACAAAAGGTTCGTTGAAAAGACAATTACGAAAAATGACACACTTACAATACAGTGGCTTTTTTTGATTTTGTTTCACGTTACAAGCTATACTAATCGTCACCACTTTCCAAGTGGAACTTATCGAACATTTTTATGTCTTAGCTATTCGAGATAGTTCATTGAGCGAAGGTTTTCTTAGTTTTATGAACCCTGAAACTACTAGAGTTGATGAACAAAGGAACGCATCTAGACGGATGGCTCGCAAACGCGCCTTAGAAATCTGTTTCGAAGCATCATTCTATGAGCTAAATGATGTAAAGGAGTTTGTTCACGATCGGGTTGATAATCCACTCGAATTTGATCCTACAGATCCCGAAGGTAACATTACAGCCACGTTTCAGGGGGAAAACTTGAAGTTCATCGAGAGAATTTCGGTTTTAGCGATTTTGAACGCGACAACACTAGATGAAATATTGATGAAGTATCCGCATGATTGGTCGTACGAACGGATTGGTTTACCGGAAAAAGTTATACTCCGAATTGCATTAACTGAATTAACGCTTATGGAAACTCCGGTGAAAATCGTGATCAACGAAGCGCTTGACCTCGCCAAAGCGTACGGTGAGCGCGACGCTAACAAATTTGTAAACGGTATACTAGGCTCCATAGTGCATGACTTAAAGAAAATAATGAAGGAGACTGTATTCGCTCGTGAGTAAATTGTTAAAACCGACCGTAATAGCAGTACTAATTGTTGTCATATTATTTTGTGTATATGCAATAGTGATGCGGACACTTCGAAACACATCGCCATCACTAATAAGCACATCACCTCCTGAATGGACACGCGCATCAAGCTTATTGCTTGACATAGACTATGAATTTAAGACTGATACTTTCAACGTCATCGAGGGTGATTCTTACGATTATCAGTTAAATTTGATCGCTCTAGATTGGGGAATCTATATCCATAGAATTAAAGGATTTGCCAAAGCATTTATTATAGGCAAACCATCTGCCGAGCTATATCAGTTGTTAGGCGACAGCGATATTTTTAAATGGCAAAAGGCTTGGAAAATAACAACATCGGAACCTGTTTATTCAATATACAAGAAAGACGATGCAGAACATCTAAGGCAAGATTACTCCTTCGATGTATCAAAGAACACTCGCGTTCCCGATTATTTTCCACCCGGACTTTCTGCGGATATCGCAAGCGGTAGTATCACCAAAGTGGCTGCAGGTAACTTTTATTACGTCTCTAGCGATGATATTTACATGGTTCATTTTATTTCTCCTTACCCGTTAGGAGAAAGAGACACGATCATCGTGGAAACTATCAACAGGATTAAATTCAACATAAGTTCCAAAGAAGCAGAAAATGTCGAAAAAGGAAACTCGACCAATGCTACCCCCCCAGCGAATGATCCTGACAAGGCTAACGCTGCACCAACGGAGAACGAGACTGAAACAGAGAAGAAACCGCAAGAACCTCCAAGAGACCAAGGAAACGGAAGTTCTGGCGATGGAAGTATCAAACCTCTGCCCCCTATAGATAACTAAGTTTAATGTTCAAAATGCTAGTTGTCGATGGAAGATGGTAGAATACTTAGCTACTTTTTTTTGAGGTGATTCTATGCGCTCGTTTTGGTATATTGTTCTATTAGTAATGGTTTTAACCGTTTTTCTAGCGGTTTCGTGTAACGAAACAGAGACTGAAGAAGACGGTTCGGCATCGACCTACGAACAGAAAACTCCATCTGATCGCGCTGAGCCAACCGACTCGAAAGTTACCGAAACTGACTCAGACACAGCTGCTTCAGATGCGATAATCGAAAGTGATAAACCTACAGATGGAACGGAATCAGCTGATGGCGTTACCGATAAAACCGTTGAGGAAAATAACACAATAGAAAGTGAGGAAGGAATGGCATCAGAGAGC
>CAZRQJ010000160.1:0-4988 GCA_964602075.1 uncultured Planctomycetia bacterium | reverse complement strand
CGTGTGACGTCTTTCCTCCACGCGACGTTAATATTCCTTCCGCTGCAGCCATACCGTGAATATCGTCAGGCGTAGTTTCGCTTCTCACAAGTATTACCTTCTCGCCCTCTGCAGCCCGTTTTTCGGCTTCGTCGGCGGTAAACGCGGGTTTACCAAATGCAGCCCCGGGACTCGCATCAACACCGATAGCTATGTCTTCAGGATTCTTGGAATAATCTACCTGCGCTTTAAGAAGCATTCTAAGCATTTCCGCTTCCACGCGCATTAACGATTCACGACGCGTTATCAATCCCTCGTGCACCATATCGACCGCGATCTTAACCTGCGCAAACGGACTGCGCTTACCGCTGCGTGTTTGAAGTATATAGAGTTTCCCTTTCTCAATCGTGAACTCAATATCCTGCATATCGCGATAGTGGTTTTCTAGGTATTTTGCGAACTCTGCAAGCTCTTTAGCCTGTTTCGGGAACACTCTCGCTAACTCGTCAATGTTCATGGGAGTACGTGTACCGGCAACGACATCTTCGCCCTGCGCATTAACAAGGAAATCTCCGTAGAATTTATTTTCGCCTGTATTCTTGTCGCGGCTGAACGCAACTCCGGTTCCGCAATCATCACCCATATTGCCAAAAACCATTGTTTGTATGTTCACAGCGGTGCCTAGATCGTGTGGTATCTTGTTGAGGTTACGATATGTGATAGCGCGTGGACCGTTCCAACTCTTGAATACAGCTTTGACCGCCAAGATAAGCTGGTCGAGCGGCTCTTCGGGAATAGCAACTTTGTATCTTTTCAACACTTCACGGTATTGCTTGATAAGTTCAATGAGCTTTTCGGGTTTGAGTTGATAGTCAAAATCCACGTTGCATTTTACTTTCATTTCTTCAATCAAATTGTCGAACTCGTGGCCAGGAACGCCAAGCACAACATCGCTGAAAATCTGAATGAATCGCCTGTGGGAATCAAGCACAAATCGCTTGTCGCTGACTTCAATCAAAGCTTTCACCGTCCGCTCGTTCAACCCAAGATTGAGAATCGTGTCCATCATTCCGGGCATGCTGAACTTTGCGCCACTGCGAACACTTAAAAGCAACGGATTAATGTCTCCCCCGAATCTTTTTCCTGTTTTCTCTTCAAGAGCTGCGATGCAATCATGCATTTGTTCGAGCATATCTTCGGGAAAGTCTTCATCTAGCTTGTAGTATTCACGGCAAGCATGCGTTGTTATCGTAAAACCGGGAGGTATAGGTAATCCGAGAGATACCATTACCGCAAGATTTGCACCTTTACCGCCGAACTTTTCTTTATCTTTCCCGTTTGCATCTTCAAAAAGATAAACCCACTGCATTTTTCAGAGCCTCCAAAGCTATTAGTAACAAGTCAAAGATAGAACCTTCATCATATCATTGCATTACCTTCAACTCACATTCCATAGAAGAAAATCGCGCTCATAACTGTATTCACAAGACTGATGAATATGCGGATTCTTATATGCGCTAATTATTCGGGTGTTGATTTCTGAAAAGCAATGGTATAATTCACTTGTTTGGGAGAGCTGGGCGGCTTCCGGTCTGGGACCCGAGGTTTTAATGGCTCTCGAAAAAAATCGATATTATTCAAGTTCAAGCGGTTCTGGTAAGAGGAGTACCGGTAGCCGCGATGGTTCGCGTTCAAAATCAAAGAGCGGTTCAATCCTTAAACACCCATCGAAATCGCGGAACAGCAACAGTTTGCTTCTGCTTACCGACGTTTTTTACGAAGTCGAACCAAAAAAACGTTCGGACACTTCAAGTCAATCGAGATTGATTAGACCCAAGCGCTCAACTTCAGGAAGCGCTACTTACAGAAAGCGCACTTCTAGCAGCAACAAACGATATCCTTCCGTTAAGAAAGGCAAAAAAAAAGGCGTTTCAGATTCCAATATTGCCAGAGATATTTTTGCTGTCATGATTCTTGGAGCGATCTTGTTCAGCGCGCTTTCAATCTACTTGCCTTTGTTAACGGACAATCCTCAACCTGTCGGTTTGATTGGCGCATCATTTTCCGATTGGCTTTCCTTCAATCTTGGCTTCACAGCGTACTTTTTTCCCGTGATTTCATTTCTCGCTTGGGGAGCGTTCTTTTTTCCAGAGCTTACCGTGTGGCGCGGAGTCTTTGCTTGGGGATTAATTGTCTCGATATACTGCTTTCTTTACGGCGGAATATTTCAAGTTGCAGGGGAAGCGGGTCGCATTACAACCGAGCGAATGGATTCACTTGTTGGATTGTTCTATCCCATCTTGCTTGCAATCACATTCATTGTATTTGTTTCTGTGCTCTTCAAAGTCACAGTACTTGCACCCGCTGCACGAGCAGCGTCGCAAGGAGTGTCAATTTTTAGCGGTATGGCTAAGTGGCTTGTTGAGTCGTTTCAGCTTGCATTTTCCCCTGTGAACTACGACGTTGATGAAGAAGACTATATCAACGAAGGCGATTATCTATCCGACGAAGAAATTGCCGAAGCAAAACGTCGTAAACGATGGGAAGAGGACGCGGTCGAAGTTAACACTGTTGAAACTGCTAAGAATACACCAACAATCGGGAGCATCGAACAGGGCGACGCCGATAATGACGAACCGCTTGATGACACCATGTACGAGGATTTCGACGATGAAGACATATCGTTCGTAGCATACGCAGAAGAAAATGACGACGCTACACTTATTAGCGACGAAGATATCGAATTCCGAGTTGAGAGTGATTCCGGGCAGGTAGGATTCAGGTTCAAGAGCGAAGAAAAGCCATACGAGTTACCTCCCTTGATTCTGCTCAAGGACGCTCCATTTACTAAAAACGACAAAGCGGATCTGCTGAAAAAAGCATCAATAATTGGAAAAACACTTGCCGACTTCAAGATCGACGCGCATGTCAACCACATTCAGGAAGGTCCGCGTGTAACGCGTTATGAAATTGAAATTGGACCCGGAATAAATGTATCAAAAATTCACAATATAGCTGACAACTTAGCCTTAGAACTAGCTGTGAGCGCTGTACGCGTAGAAGCGCCAATTCCCGGGAAAAGCGCTGTTGGAATCGAGGTGCCAAATCAAAATGCGCAGTTAGTGACTCTCAAGAGCATTTTAGAGTCGCCCGAATCAATGAACGCAAAAGGAATTTGCACCATATGTCTTGGTCGCGATATAGCAGGCAAACCCGTCGTAGGCAATCTCGCAAAAATGCCGCATTTATTGGTTGCAGGTGCGACCGGAAGCGGAAAAAGCGTTTGCCTTAATACACTTATCGTGAGCATACTTTTCAAAGCCTCACCGGAAGAACTCAAACTGGTTTTGATCGATCCAAAGTGGGTCGAGTTATCTATTTATAAAGATTTACCGCACCTGATTACGCCTGTGGTGCATACAAAAGCTGAAATCATCGGCACATTCGGGTGGCTCATTAAAGAAATGGAACGCCGTTATCGGGAACTTCAGAACGAGGGCGCAAAAAACATAGCAAGTTACAACGCGCTCGTCGAACAGAATGAGCGTCTGCCCTACATCATCGTTGTAGTTGATGAGCTTGCAGACCTCTTTATGATGGCAGGGAAAATCGCAGAAAAACAGATTACAAGAATTGCGCAGAAGGCTCGCGCAGTTGGAATACATTTGGTTGTTGCAACCCAAAGACCCGACGTCAAAGTCATAACAGGCACGATAAAGGCGAACATACCGAGCCGCATTGCTTTCGCAGTTGCACAGCAAGTTGACAGCCGCACAATCCTGGACATGAACGGCGCAGAGAAACTACTCGGCGAAGGCGACATGCTTTACAACCCGATCGGTGCAATGAAACCCTTCAGAGTGCAAGGAGCGTTTGTCAGCGATGAAGAAGTCAATCAAGTCGTCGAATTCATATGCGCACAACGCGCTCCTGAATTTAACGAAGAAATCGCTAAGATGATCAAACCTGATGAAGATGACGATGTGACAGCGGGAGGAAGCGGTATTGAAGCAGAAAACCTCGACTCTCTCTATTACGAGGCGCGTGAAATCGTTATCACCGACAAGAAATGCTCAATTAGTTGGTTGCAAAGGCGATTACGAATCGGTTATCAGAGAAGCGCTCGAATTGTGGATTCGCTTGTTCGAGAAGGCATAGTCGAAGAAGATCCCGAAACAGGCAGTTACAAGGTGGCGAATCTATGATTTTCGGATTGTTTTTAGAATTAGTCATTATCTCAAATATTACTTCTTGTGCTGCACTGTTGAATAACAGACGACAATTACAAATCTCCGAAACACAAGGATTCAGCCTTCGCTCCCAAGGAGAACAATATGAGTAGGTTTGACCCGTTTAATTTAATAAACCTTGATCTTGGCGAAGGTCCTGAAGTGCCGGAGTTACCGCAAGGCGTCATCGACCGACTAAGCGCTGTAATGTCTCTGTGGCATTCTGATCCAAAGAAAGCGAGTTGGTATATTGATCCTAAGTTGGCGGAGAAATTATGGGGGCAGTCTCGATCAGGAATGTCGGTAGAACCAACAATCACAAGCAAGATTGAGCAGGAAATTCGCGATTTATGGTTGTCGGAACCGGAACGAGCGATTCTATACGTTAAACCGACTGATGCGATAAAGAGATACGGTCGTCCCGTAGGTGTGGATGCTGCAAAGCTGGTTAAATTACATAATTTATATATAAAAGTGCACAACCATATAGGCGGAAAGAGGACTAACGAAGTCAACGAAGCGGAATCTACTTTTGAAATTTTCGACAACATTACTAGTTATGGTGGAAGTGATGATTCGTATACGTAACCATTTCTAGAGGACTTAGAGGAGGAAGGTAAAGGCTAACTTTTACAGTTCTTGAAAATAGCCGTTAACCAACCCTAATTCTTGACAGCGCTTAAAGGCAACTCTATATTCTTCTCTTCTAACGCGCGCATACATTCCGGGTGAATTTTGCGCTTTGTGAGCGGGAAAGTATTGCGTCATAAGCGACACTGC
>CAZRQJ010000159.1:0-5041 GCA_964602075.1 uncultured Planctomycetia bacterium | reverse complement strand
TTGGAATTTGCGCAATCGAATGGATTCGTGAGATTTGAAGCATGCAGTTCAGCTTCAGGCAGTCAACAACACAACACA
Source organism: uncultured Planctomycetia bacterium (assembly GCA_964602075.1). Lineage (GTDB taxonomy): Bacteria > 4484-113 > 4484-113 > JAGGVC01 > JAGGVC01 > JAGGVC01. The sequence goes on along the minus strand of CAZRQJ010000159.1, from coordinate 4,963 downwards.
ACTCTTCTGAAGTTTGGATTTAAACGCGACGAAACGGTTAAGCAAGCTCTTAGCGCTTATGGAATGGAGCCAGTGGAAGTACTTTTTTGGGAAGCTGAGTAGAATTATTGATTAGTAAATCGTTTCTGGGTATTTGTATTGCATTCCTATCGTACTTACATTATCATGTTTCTCTTGCCTCCTTGAGGTTAATTTAGCATGGGTGTAGTGTTATGGCGGACAAAAAGTCAGAAATGAAATCAGGTCGTCTGATGAACCGAATTAGAAAGCAAGGTACAACTTGGCTTTTATGGTTTACAGTGATATTTGTTGTTAGCATATTCGCCGGCCTTGGCGTTGGCGGTTTCACAAGCGGATTCGGAGGAAGCGGTGGAGTTGACGGAAATGTTCCCGTTGGGCCCGAAGGAGAAGTTCTTGAGGAATTCAAGAAAGTCGCCGACATAGGAACCGTGAGCATTGACTGGAACCGCTTCTATCAAATGTACAGCGGTTACCTGCGCCAGATAGAGGCTCAAGATCCCGAAGCGCTAACTCCAGAACGTTCTCTTCAGGCATACAACGAGATAGTTGACAGCGCTATATCGGAAGAAGCTCTCCGTGCATATGGTAAAAGCAAAGGTATAAAAGTAACCGATAGTGAAGTAAGAGATAAAATCAACGAAACGAAAGCCCAATTTACTGAACCGAAATCCGATAAACCTGAAGATAACACAGTGTTAGGTGAATTTCAGCGAAGTCTCGGGTCAACAGACACAAGCGAGCAGCGCTGGCGCGAGTATTTGGCTTCACAAGGATGGGACGACACTGCATTTTTCAAATTGACACAAGACGAAATGTTGCGTCAAAAGATACAGAAACAGATAGAAGATGAAGTGACGGCAAAGAAAAAAGGCATGGTTGACGGCATTAAAACCGCTGTTGAAAAACAACTGGCTGCCGGCACTTCGTTTCAGGACCTCGCGCTTCTGTTTTCTTACGACTTCTACACACGTGGAGAGGGCGGCGAAATACCATCCGATTTGTCATTAGGCATATTTAGCGCTGAATTTGACGAAGTTGTCTGGAAACTACAGAAACCAGGTGATACCACAGCTTGGTTTGAGACTGATTTCGGATGGGAAATTGTGCAGCTCATTAACCGCATTCCATCTGAAAAGGCTAGGACACTAGATGAGATGAAACAGGAGTTGGTTGATGAGGTTCGCAAGTCAAAGTCTGATGAAAAATATGAACCGACAGAAGATGAACTTAAATCTCTATACGAAAACAAACATACGAAAATGCGCGTTCGTCATATTACACTGACCACGATGGCTGGATATGACTTTGCAGTTTTTCAAAAAAAGCTTGTAGAAGCAACTCCAATGAAAATCCATCATCCGCTTGTCAGAGGATATCGCGCTGTTAACGGGCTCCCGAATGAAAGATCCGCCGGGCCAGAGCCGAAGATCGATACGAAAATGTTCATTCCTGCGGAAGATTACCAAGTTCTCGAAGGAACGGTAGTTCATGAAGATCGAATAAAAGACGCCATCGAGTTAGCTAAAGCACAGAAATGGCCGCAAGAGGCAAGCTGGTATAAACCGCCTACAGACGATTCTGCCAAGTCTGCTTCTGTAAGCACGGAAACAACGGTCGATCCCAAAGCGACGGCAGATAAAACGCATGATTCTAATGAACCGCCGATTGATGCCGCAGGTGAAGAAGATAGCGCTGTTATTGAAGCTGACACGACTGAATCTACAGGCAGTGTTTTGAATGAGCAGATTGATTCTGAAATATCTAAAACAAACGCGAAAGATAAAGAAAAGCAAGGAGAAGGCCCGTATGTAAGCGAACCACCCGATTTAACAGAAGCAGCCGGCGATCCTAGGTACGTTGAAGCAGCTGAAGCCTTTACGATCGCAACCGATAAACTTTTCAAAGATCAAGCAAGCGCTCACTTTTACCGCGCTTGGTGTTATGAAAAATGGCTAAAAGACGATGAGTTTAAAAAGGACCTTCCGATCACTGAAGAGGAAGCGAAAACAATCATAGAGGACGAGTATAAGAAAGCCATCGAGCTTTACGAGTACGAAGCTCATTATCAAATTGGGCTAGCGCAATTTCTCGCTGATCAGAACCGAATCGAAGATGCACAGGTGTATGCTGATAAAGCACTTGAATATGCTGGACTCAACCGATTAGTTTTAGGACAACTAAGCAGACTTTACGTCCAGCTTGAAAATCCCGCGAAGCAAGCTGAAGTTGAGACCAAGATAAAGACTGCACAGATGCGCGATGCGGAGGCAGAAGGTAGATCGCAGCAGTTTGAAGTACCTTTCGACACTTCAGGTGCGCCTATTGACGTTAAAATAGATCCAAGTGGCGGGAACGGTTCATAAGTGATCGTATATCATTATTGGAATTTGACATTTAACTGGCGGATTTCGCTAACGCACAAATTCACGCGGTAAAGAACCTTGATGAACGGATTTCTATTTGGTACAGGCGGTGTTCCCTCGACCGTGAAAAGCGGGGACACACTTGAAGGCATTGCCGATCTAAAGCGCTTGCAACTTGAGACCCTAGAACTCGAATGGGTTCATGGCGCACGCCTTGGACTCGAAAAGTGCGATGAGATTCGAGAAGCGAGCATAAAACATGGTATCGCTCTAAGTGTTCACGCTCCATACTATATCAATCTCGCTGCAATGGAACCAGAAAAAATCATGTCGTCTATCGGCCGAATTATTGAAAGTGCTGTGAAAGGTGAACGCGCTGGCGCGACAGATATCGTTTTTCACCCATCCTATATAATGAGCCGAGAAAGAGCAGAAGTTGAAAAACTCACCTTCGAAACTTACGCTGAAGTCATTAAAAGATTCGAAGCGTTGAACCTCACAGTTACACTGCGCCCGGAACTAACCGGTAAAGACAGTGCATATGGGCGGTTGGACGAAGTATTAAGAATGTCTAGTGAGTTTCCGTACACGCTGCCCTGTATTGACTGGGCACATTTGCATGCCCGCACGAACGGCGAGTGGAACTCATACGACGAATGGTGCATCGCGCTCAAGCAGATTGATGCCGCGATCGGCGATAAAGGCGGATTGAAACGTATGCACATTCACTTGAGCGGTATCAACTACACGAAAGCTGGCGAGCGAAACCACCTGCCTATTGAAGAAAGCGATCTGCAGTTTCGCGATCTGTTCAAAGCCATGAAAGAGTTCGATTGCGGCGGGCGAGTTATCTGCGAATCCCCGCATGAAGTAATGCACGAGGATGCTTTGCTTTTTAAAAAAGCTTATAGTGAGGGGTGATTTTCCGATATGCTGTCGTAAGTAAGCCTAGCCTTTCTCCATTTCAAGACCTTCGGCGTCATCAGTTTCGCTCTTTTCATCTTTGTTGAACAAAGCCAGGTCAAGCGTGTGCCAAGACAAGGTAGCGCATTTTATTCGCGCATGCAGGTCTTTAACGCCTTCGAGAACAACTAACTCGCCGATCAGATCTTCATCGATCCCTTCTCGCCCAACGAGCATTCCTAGAAATGCCACGATAAGCCCCTTCGTTTCCTTAAGTGGTTTTCCCATTACCTTTTCAGTCAAAATTGATGTGCTTGCAGTGTGAATGGCGCAACCCTGCCCTGTGAAACTAATATCGGCAATAACGCCATTTTCCACTTTTATATAAAGTTCGAGTCTGTCACCACAAAGCGGATTGTGTCCTTTTGCGTGGTGAGTTGCATCCTCCATTGCCCGTTTATTTCGCGGCTTCTTGTAGTGATCTAATATCACATCTGTATAGAGGTTTCTCAATGACATGTTTATCCTCCACCGATCGGCGAAATGATCGGGTTATAGTGCAAAAAGATCTTTAGCGATTTCAACCGCTTTCACGAAACGATCAACGTCGTCTTCGTTGTTATAGCAGTGAAAACTCGCACGAGTGGATGAGTCAATGCCGAGCGCTGCATGTAACGGCTGGGCGCAGTGATGACCTGCCCTGACCGCAACACCCTCGCTGTCGAGAATCGAAGCCGTGTCGTGCGGGTGCATACCGCATATGTTGAATGCAATTGCGGATGCGCGCCCGTTTCGTTCACCGTAAACATCAACACCACCAACTTCATCAAGACGCTTGGTGCAATAAGCGATAAGCTCTTTCTCATGTTCGAGTGCACGCTCGCGACCCATCTTCTCGATGTAAAGCGCAGCAACACCAAGCCCGACCGCTCCGGTTATATTAGGGGTGCCAGCTTCAAACTTCTGCGGAACAGGCGCCCACGTTGAAGTGTTAAGCCCGACTTCCTCGATCATCGAGCCACCGCTCATAAACGGTTCCATCGCTTCAAGCAGTGACAGCCTGCCCCACAATACGCCTACGCCGGTAGGTCCAAGCATCTTATACCCGCTCATTGCAAAGAAATCGCAATCTAATTCGGATAGATTCACGGGGAGATGCGCGGCGGATTGACTTCCGTCGATGACGAACTTTGCTCCAACCTTGCGAACCATTTTCGCTATCTCGTCTACCGGGTTAATCACACCTAGTACGTTTGACAAATGTACAAGCGTCACAAGCTTGACTTCGGAAGTGATTAGCTTCTCCGCTGCCTCCATATCCAATTTGCCGTTTGAAGTGATCGGAATATGTTTCAGAGTGACGCCCTTCCACTTTGCAATCAACTGCCAAGGAACGAGGTTGCTATGATGCTCCATAACCGAAGTAACTATTGCATCCCCAGGTTTCAGCTCATGCATTGCCCATGCAAATGCGACTAGGTTTAATGCTTCGGTTGTATTACGCACATATACTATTTCACGTGAATCTTTGACGCCAAGAAAGTGTGCGATTCTATCGCGAGCTTCCTCATACGCATCTGTCGCTTCATCGGACAACTGATGAATCCCACGGTGAACATTGGCTACGTTCGTCGAATCAAAATGACTCATCGCCTCGATAACCTGAATCGGCATCT
>CAZRQJ010000158.1:0-5113 GCA_964602075.1 uncultured Planctomycetia bacterium | reverse complement strand
TGGACTATTCCAAATTGGTTTTTTGAATGTCCAAATGTAGAATGCCCAGAGCACTAGCTCAAGGAAGAACATTAATGATAAGCCAATGAAAGTCAGCAGATCTTGTTGCTTTCTTTCGCTCTTAACAGCGTCTAGTTTATCAAGAACTTGTTGAGATACCTGCTGCCCTTCAGAAATTATTATGTCACCCTTGCGGAGTTTGAAAGTAAAGAAATCTTTGAATAACTCTTCCGGATTGTCAGCTTGATATGCGAAAACATTAGGGCGTAAAAAACTAACGGCTATTTGTTCAGATTGAGAGACATATGCTTTTTCAATGTTTTGTTGCAGAGTATTGATTTTTTCCAGATCCATCCGCGTCGCTAAGTACTTTCTAACCAAGTCAACCGCTTCGGTCTGCATTCCGCTCAATACATCAGGGTCGCTTAACATGATTCGACGAATCAACTTATCGTCTAACGGATACTCAAGACCTAGTTGAAGTTCCTTGTTTTGCTGGGATAACTCACTCACTTGCAACGTCCGAAGGTCGTCAAAAAAGCTGTTAATATGCGTAACCGCTGTTTCGGCGACTGACGGGTCGAGTACCCAGCCGCTGTCTGCTTCACTCATAACACGAACATATTCACCGCTATCTACCCACTCGACTTCAGCAGGGCTGGCAATAGTGAAAGGCACCAATTGTCCTATCCGAAGATCTAACGGCAGCACGAAAAGGTGCGAATAGAAAAGCGAAACCACTATTGCCAACAACAAAAACCCAATAGTTGAGCGCGAAACGGTCAGCGTAGTATGTTTCTTATCCAGCTTTCCGATCGTCTCCATAAAGTTTCTTTAACCTTCCTTCCCGCTCCTGTAGCTTGACTTCATACGACTATGTGTACCGTTAGTGATTGTTATTCCGCGTTCTGTTTCGTATCGTTCGTAAGCATTAATTATTTTCTGGACTATGGGGTGGCGGACTACATCTCTGTCGGTCAATTCGATTATGCCGATGCCTTCTTCGTTTATTGTTTTCAGTAAATCCAATGCAATAGAAAACCCGCTCCGTTTACCTTCTTCGAGATCGACTTGCGTAATATCTCCCGTGACAACAACGCGTGAGTTGCGCCCCATGCGCGTTAGGAACATTTTCATTTGTGAGTTCGTCGTATTTTGAGCTTCGTCAAGGATTATGAAGCTGTTGTTTAGACTACGTCCGCGCATAAACGCCAATGGCGCAATTTCGATGATGTTCTGATCCATCAGTTTACGGACACGGTCAAATTTTAGCAAATCGTTTAACGCATCGAAAAGCGGTATCAAATACGGATTGACTTTATCCTGCATCGTTCCGGGAAGAAATCCAAGATTTTCACCTGCTTCGACCGCTGGACGGCATAGCACAATTCTGCGGACAAGATTACGTTTGAAAAAACTAATCGCCATCGCGACCGCTAGATAAGTTTTGCCTGTTCCGGCTGGTCCAAAACAGAGCGTCATCTCGTTTTCCTCAATAGCGTCGAGGTATTTCTTTTGACCTTCGGTTTTAGGCGCAAAATTTTGGAGATATGCTATTTGACTTACAGCAGCATCGATTTCTGTCTCGTTGAGGTAGCCCTCAATAGACGACTCTTCAAGATAACCTCGCGCTCGAATGTCGTCAAGCATCTTATCAAGCACTTCCTTCGCTGCATCTACGTTGCGGTGCTCCCCGCTTATCACAATTTCGAGTCCGCGCGTATAAATTCGAACGCGTAACTGCTTTTTAATATTACGTAAATTTGCGTCGTAATCGCCGAAAAGTTCTTGCAGTTCATCGTAACTTTCTACCTTGATAACCGTGTTACCTTCTATTTGACCTCACCCCGTATGAATAAAATTGCTAACTCCGCTTGAAACTGCTTTTCCTAAGAATAAGCCTTTTGTTTCAATGCGGTCAATAATAACCTCAACAAGTTCACCTTCGCAGTCGGAATGACACGGGAACATCACTCGGAAATACTCGCCCGAATAGCCGCTTCCAAATCCACCAGATGCACGTTCTACCAAAACGGTAGCGCGTTCACTAAGGAAACGCTCCATCCGAGTCACTATCATTTTATCACTGAGACGAAGTATCTCTCCCATTCTTTCTGTTACAGTTAAATCTGTTACCTTTTTTTGCTTTTCTGCGGACGTACCGGGACGAGGTGAAAACTTAAAACAGTGTACGCGTTCGAATCCGATTTTTTTCAAAACATCTATTGTTTCAAAAAAATCAGCGTCCGTCTCGCCGGGATAACCAACCATAATGTCAGTAGTGATTGAACCCAATGGAAAACGAGAGCGAAACTCGTTTGCTATATCTATGTATCGTTCTATGTTATACCTGCGTTTCATAGCGGACAGTATGCGGTCGCTGCCGCTCTGCAAAGGAAGATGAATGTGTTTGCACGATGATGCATGCGAAAAGAGTGTCATCACCTCGTCGTCTATATCTTCAGGTTCGATAGAGCTAAGTCGAACGCGTGCACCGGCAGAGTTCGCTCGAATAAGTGAGTCGTTTAACAAATCTTTATAGGTCTTGTTGTACGAGTAGTATCTTCCTATGTTCGTGCCGGTTATCACCAGTTCGCGCACCCCTCTTGCAATCGCAGCGTCAACTTTGGCGAGCACTTTGTCGTAATCGACCGAAAATGCAGGCCGGACCGAAGGGACAATACAGAAAGCGCAATCGCAATCACAACCGTCTTGAACACGAACGAACTCACGTGAGCGTCCCGATGTCGGTTCGTCGTCTTCTGAACAATCGCTATGTTTAATGGATTCTGATGAATGCGAACTCGACTCAATACTCGTTGATTCGACATTCGTCGTATTCTTATCTTTAATCATCAATTCTGCGGCATCTTGAACACGGTCAATATATTCGACTGAATCGAATTGGCGCTTGTCAAAATACTCTGATCGAACCGTACATCCACCAATCACGATTTTTAAATTCGGGGCTTGACGCGAGACGCGCCTAACGAATCCACGCAGTTTTGCGTCCGCTGTGGCAGTGACGGTGCATGAATTTATCAACAATGTGTCGCTTGAATCTTGCGGGATATCGAAATGTGACTTGATTTCCTTAACAGAGGCTCCGCGAGATGCCAGCTCAACGCTTGCGTCCATCAATTCAGCGGCGTTGACTTTACAACCAAAATTCTTGATATATATTTTAATCAATGGAATCCAGTAAACGTCATCAATATGAATAATGTAATAGTTATCTACTGAGCATAAGGCGTATCGCGTAACAATTCTGCCAAGCATTCAGCAACAACCGCCACAAGCGGAATGTTCAAATCGTACGTCTGACGCGTAGGGCCGATTACGCCAACCGTACCGCCAACCGGACCTGACAATGTGTAACGCGCTGATACTATGCTGCAAGCAGTCAGTTTCGAATCTGCGTTCTCATGACCGATAACCACTTTTAGATTGTCCTCGCCAAGTACATCCCGAACGTAAGTTTTGAACGAGCTGTGATCGTTGAGAACGTCCAGAACTGCATTCATCAGCGACACATCGCGGAATTCAGGCTGCGCCAATAGCGGTCGCGAGTCGCTTATGAAAATGCGCTCGGTTCCGTTGCCAAGTTCATCGAGGAAATCAGTTACGTTTTCAACAAGTTTCGTTGGAAGTCTTGTAACTGCGGAAAAGATACGCTCGATTTCACAGGAAGTAACTTCAGTAATCAGCTTGCCCGAAAGGTAGTTGTTCAGCTGTTCTTTAAGGTAGGTCAGCAAATGAGGGTCGACCGGCACATCAAGCACTGCCATCCGATGACGAGCATAACCCTTTGTCGTAACAATGAGCATTAAATAACAACGTTCTGCTGTAGGTATAAAATCTAAAGACCTAATTCGTAAGTCCGGCATTATCGGCACAGACACCCAAGACGCTTGCCCGCTCTCACGAGTCAAATGAACTAACGTGCCCTCGATAAGCTGGTTAAATTCACGATGCAATCCCGCCAGTGCGCGTGAAGTTCGTTCTTGTTCGTCTCTGTCAGGAGCTAATCTTGCCTTTATATCATTAACGAAGAAGCGATATGCTATGTCGGTCGGTATTCGCCCAGAGGCTTGATGGTCTTTGGACAGAAATCCCAGATCTTCGAGAAAAGCTAGCTCGTTGCGAATTGTAGCGCTAGATAGTTCAAACAGGTCCGCCAGACGACCGCTTGCCACAGGTTGAGCGGTCCGCACAAAAAGTTTGACTACAGCCGTTATTAGTAACCTCTGCCGTTCGGTTAGGCGCGCAATAATCTCTCGCATACCTTCCGTTAAATCCGCAGTTTCCTTATACATAGACATGAAGTTTACATGATACCTTGTAATCGTGCATGCTGTTCATGACATTAATCTAAAATGACATTCAACGGAACAATGTGCCGACTTTTGACAATTGTTTAGGAGAGTTAGATTACTACAATCGTATCAGTCACCCATGACAGTTTGCGCAGGAGATTAGGGCTTTAAGCAACCGCCAGCTATCAATTACAGAAAACGCGCAAAAACTGTCGACAACGATGAATCGACAGTTTTTATTAAGTTTGTTTACTTTTTCAAAGTCTTTTCTCTAGTGATGTTGCGGTCGACCTTTATTGTCAGATTGAGCGTTCGACCAGCGGAGAGTTTGTAAGCTTTCTCGTCGATGATAGTGAATTCCTGCTCGTTGGCGTTAAGAATGTAGACTTTATACTCACCCGGTTCAAGTTTTCCGAAAAAGACGTGTCCGTTTTCATCTGTTGTATCTTGGCGCAGGGAAGTGTTCGAAGTTGATAAGGCAATCTGAACCGTGCAATACCCTTGCGGAAATCCGCTATCGTCTACAACATCGACTGCGATATTGCCGGGCAGGCTTAAGCCAGGCAAATTACACGAATTGGTAAAGGTAACCAATGATACGAAAACTACAAAAAACGATAAGACTCTCAAAATCATCCTTTCACCTCAAGGCAAGCTATACAAAACTAACACCGGAACCTTTTTTCAGAGTTCCAATAATTCTTGCTGAAACGTTTATCTCCTCAAGAATCTTAATGTTCTCTTCAACAAAGTTATCAGACACAACAATTGCGAGTCCTGTTCCCATGTTGAACGTG
>CAZRQJ010000157.1:0-5174 GCA_964602075.1 uncultured Planctomycetia bacterium | reverse complement strand
CACCAGAAATTATCGAGCCAGGGCTTGTGAGTTTGAGCCGTGCTCTTAGAGAATTAAGCAGCTAACTTATCCTACGCGTAGTTTCTGAAACTAACAACTCAATTGGGTGTTATCTGTTAAAATACCCGTATGGGAACAAAACACCGTTTTTCGCCGATATCTATTTTGTCGCTAACCGCGCTCGCGCTTGCGTTGTTTACGGTCGCCACACCAATGCGCATTTTGGGTTTCACATCGCAGGACGGCGGTATTTCGTCCGGCTTCGACTTCGATAGAGAAGTTCGAAACGATGAAGCTGCGCAACAAACAGATACCGTCGAGGAAACTCCGATTTCATCGACGCCTTCGCCGATGGACATCGCGTTGAAATCGCGTCTCGATAAGCTTCTGGAAGTCGTGGAGTCTGAACCGTACACGCTTTGGTACGCTGCTGTGAAAATGAAAGGCGCCGAAAATGCAAGCGTCATCAACGATTCAAATTGGCCGGGAGCAGCCGTTGCGGCTGCGCGTATCGCAAAATGCGCGGCGCTTGTATACGCGCTCCAGAATGACCGAAGAATGCTCGACAGCTTTGAAGTCGCTTTCGGTTGCCTAGAAAGGGCGAATGAACGCGCCGTTGTAGATAATCAGCTTCTTTCGGTATGCAATATCGCGCAAGATACAGCGCTCGCCCTTTTGTTCGTCCGCTCGCGCCTTGCGCCAAACGACGACGTACGTAAGCAAACAGTTAAGATAACGGCAGGCATTGCCGAGATGCTCTACAAAAACCGTCCGGAGTGGTACGACGTCGCGAAAAACAACTGGGGAGTTCGCCAATATTCAGCGTTGTTAACATGCGCACTAGTCCTTGAAAATGAACCTGCAGTTGCGGAGAAAGCAAAGGTCTGGCGCGAATACTGCGAAACGGAACTGCCGAAGCACATTGATTATCAGCGTTTGTCTGGCGTTCAGATGAAAACGTTCGATGGCTGGGCGGAAGGTCATAGTTATCTCGAATACTCGTTCGATACTCTTCTGGACTGCGTTTTCGCGGTGTCGCTATCCGAATCGAACCAAACGGAACAATTGCTTGAACTTGTCGCAAAGCTGTCGCGTTGGAGCATAGCTTCAAGCGTGTCTGACGGTTCACGACCAAATTTCGATGATAGCTTTATCGCTTCTTACCCGTCGGGAATAATCGCAGGTCTCTTAAAAAAATCAGATCCGAAACTGGCGTCGCTTTTAATTTGGGATTTCACGCGTCAAAACGACCATTCGAAATATAAAGAGACGGACCCAACGCTTGCGCTTCTCACGTTTGACAGCGAAATAGCGCCTGTTGAACCGCGATACGAAAAAGATGTTACTTCGACAGGACTGCCGCCGGAAGACGACCCGACTCCGCTGATAGATGGCAGCGCTTCGGAAGTTGAATTGCCGACAACGACGGAACCCGAATATTACGACTTGCCGCGTGCGTGGTACGACACGGGAACAGGCGATATGGTTATAAGATCTGGTTGGGAAAGCGACGACTCCTACTTTATGATGCGCACCGAGGGGGGGAACGCCCACTGGCGCGGTGCAGGACATGAACACTGGGATCCATTGAGTGTAATGTTTTACGTAGGCTCGCGTATAGGTGGCGAATGGCTGCTTCTCGACGGCGGCTATCTCGGCTTCGACAAACGTCAACGCACAAACACACCGGATAATCACAATGTGCTTCTTGTGAACAAATTCGGTGCCGATTGGACAACAGCAGTAGCAGGCGGTGAAGTTAAAAACAACTCGCTTAAAAAAGTCGATATCGGAGTTCCCGGTTATACAGGCGGCATCCCACATGGGTTTGTCGGTGGAGCGGAAACGAAATATCGCGATGTCAAATGGCGGCGCGATGTATTGTTCGTAAAGCGTGACTTCGTGCTCATACGCGATCGCATCGAAAAAATTGGGCAGAGCAAAATAGACGATCTGCGAATTCCGTGGCACATTAACGCGAACACGCATCAAGCAATTGAAAAAGGCAAAAGGCAGGCGCAAGTCGCAGGGCGGTTGAACAGTCTGTTTTTTGAACTGCCGAGCGGTGAAGTGTCTTGCATCGAATGGGCATCAAGCGCGCCCGTGACAATCGAATTCCGAACGGACAACCATGCCTTCAAACAGAATGCGCCCGAAGAGCATTGGGTTGCAGAAGTTATTATCCCGGTGAGCGCGCTTCAAAGCGACGACGCAATCTATCCTGTTGAAAACCCCGCATGCGATGTGTTTCCGAAAGGCGGTTTCACGATGTATACTCTCGTAGGCAACAATTCAGACTATCTTGCTAACTGGGATCCTCCCGAAAGTGCATTCAATGTCATTTCGGAAATTTGGGCGCAGACTTATGGCGGATAATATGGAGCAATTCAACGTCAACTGGGGCTTGATTATACGCGGTCTTATCGCGCTTGCGTTCATCATCGGAGCGATTTGGATTGTTCCTCTGAAGAAAAAGAAACGCTAAGCCGATTCAACGAGCGAATAAGTTAAGATAAGTCCGTCCGCTATCTTGCGCGCAGCGACTTCTGAACCGCGTCCACATATCCGAGCGGATGGATATCAGAATAATCTCTCTCTATCGAGTCATCCGATGCAACCATCGGTATGTTCATATTTTCGAAAACCGTCGCAACCGCTTGGTTCGGAATCCCTGTAAGCCTCGACAAAATTTTCGTCGCTCGCCTTTTGAAATTTAGCGGCAGCGGAACGGTGATTTTCGACACACCGACTGCGTCAATATATAAGTCGATCATATCGTTGTAACTCAACACGTCGTTTCCGGCGATTTCGTACGTTTTGTTTTCACTTGGCGGATCGCAAATCAGCGCAGAAACATACCGTGCCACGTCTCCGACATAAATCGGTTGGCACGGGGTTGCTATGTATTTCGGCAGCCAAAGAATCGGTATTCGATTCACCGCCGCCTGCAACAAACGGAAAAACAACCCCCATTTTCCGACAACCATCGCTGACTGCAGAATTGCATAACGAAGCCCGCTGTCTACAATAGCAGTTTCGCGCGCAAGCTGGGTTTCGAGGTATGGAGACTTTGCATGGTTCAAATCGCATATCCACGACAAATAGATAATTTTTGGCGGATTCGGCACGCTGCACGCGCGTATTAGATTCTTGCACATCTGTTTGTCGAGATCGTCAACCGGTCTGTCCAGAACAGCGTTCGTGAGCGATGATGCGAGGAACACAATCGTGTCGTGTCCTTCCATCGCACGAATAATCGAACCGGCTTCGAGCGCGTCTCCACGAACGATTTCAATATCCTTCAGGCGTCCAAGAACAACATCCGCCTGACCGATATGGCGAGTCATCGCGCGTACATGTACGCCGTCCTCGATCAACCGCTCACACACCGCGCGGCCTACGAATCCCGTAGCGCCGATAACAAGAACCATGCTCCCCTCACTAAAAACGCGCGAAGCGCACATGTAGTTTAGCGTGAAATCCAGCGTTTTTTCAAACAACATCGTAACAACAAGTTAATCTTTGTGAAAATCGCCTTTCATCCCAACGTTAAACCTTAGCCGCTTGCGTCGTCGAATCGCCTTCCGAAGCCGATGAATCGTGAAAATCAGCGCAGCGAGAATCAATGTGCCGTAAAACGCAATCACACGCGCAAGAGCGATTCCGATCAAGCTCCTCGTCTCGTCAAGTGTATCGTTGAGCGCTGCAAAATTTTTGTCAACACCGCCGCCCACGCCATGCAATTCGGCACGCGCCCACTCCCGAAACCGCTCGCCGTCGGGAATGTACTCCGTTTTGACGCGCATAAACGGCGGAAGCGCGGAGTTCAACCTGTCAAACCCGCCAATCGCCCTGTCGAGCTTTGCCCCTATCTTGTCCGTCTCGTCGAGCGTCATCTCAAGCTTGAAAATTGTGCGCTCGTGCTCGCTCCCCGAAAAGTGGCATGACAAACACGTCGCTCGCGTCGACTCCAAACCCGTCTCTTGCGGACTCGTCAAGTCGGTCGTCAAAGCATCCGTTGGGGCGTGAATGTCGTGACAGGTCGAGCAGTGCGGAAATCCAATCTGGCTGAACGCTGCGAAATGTTCTCCCGCTTTGTATGCGTCAACAAGTTTGGCGTGACATTTCGCGCACGCGTCTAATGCGGGACGTGCACCCGCTCTGTTTGCGCTGTCATGTTTGATGTGGCACACATCGCATGTCACACCCGCATCGCGATGCACCTTGTTGAGCGAGCTTACGAACTTCGATGCAACCTTGTCGAACTTCGGATGAACGACGGGATCGTGACAATCGAAACAGAATTCAGCAGCTTGAGCCGCCGATTCTTTGGCGGACTTAGCGGACACATCGCCGCTTACATCGCTGGTTTCCCCGCCAGCTCTGCCCGCGCCACCGCGAGATTCGTGCACATCGCTGCCGCCGTTTGAGCTTGATTGCGAATGCGACGATCCGCAGCTGACTGCGAACAAGATGCACGAAGCCGCGATGCCGCAAACGACGACGAGCCGCGCCGAAGCGTTCAAAACCGATTGTTGACCGCCTAACATCACGCTGCATCTTAACATACGAAATGCAGCGCAGGCTTCCAGCGTGTGATCAAACAACACCGTTTTGTAGTGGTAATCTCTGCGTCTATTAAAGAAATACTTGCGAACGTTTCTTTTTTTAGTTAGCTTTTATTGTTTACAACTGATAACAGGCGGGAATCTGTCGTATCAAAGAAGGTAGTCACGCGCGCGGCTCGCTCCAAAGTTATGAGCCTTTGCGTGTAGTACTCTTTCTACGACGGCGATCGTCGTTCACTTCTACCAGAACCTTGCGCCGACGGTGAGTTGTGCGGAGCTTGTCTGAAAGTCCCATGAGAGACCGACGGTGTATGCCTTGTTGAGGCGGCGAAGTTCGAACGACAGGCTGTCGAGTTCATTATGTTCGAGGTCGTAAAGCCCGCGACCGACCGCCATCCACTTCTTATTGAGTTTCAGGTGTTTCACACCCGCGATTTCAAATTCATTAAGTTTGTCGTCGAACCGAAACGCAGGCGTGCCTTTGTTGGGGTTGAACCGAAGTTCGATTTTGTCCGTGCCGTCGCGCATGACGCGTCCGAGCGCCGCGGCAGACGTGAATACAACGAAATCTTCTTCTGTGTCCTCGAAAAGAAGCGCACCATCTGG
>CAZRQJ010000156.1:0-5241 GCA_964602075.1 uncultured Planctomycetia bacterium | reverse complement strand
ATGGGCGTTATCAGAATGCAACCATTACTTGCCGGAAGTTAAGTTTAGACATTAAGTAGATCAAAGCCCCGCTTCGGCGGGGCTTTTTTTTCAAATTGTTTGTAGCGAGTTAATATGCGCGGTGATTAAACAGCTTAGGTAAGTAAGAAAAATCGGGGCGGTGAGATTTGAACTCACGATCTTTGGCCCCCCAGACCAACGCTCTAGACCGGACTGAGCCACACCCCGAAGTGCGTTATGAAGAACAAAAAGTATAGAGTATTTAGTAAAAAATCACAATTACTAAGACGTTAGCGGTAATATATTTCTGCCGCTGATGTCTGCACATGTCGAGATTGAGTTAAGCGAACGAAATCAAGCGGTTTGACGCGCAGGTTGTCTGTGATATGTTTAGTCTGTTTTTCGTGCGGGGTATTGCATGTTTAAGCTTATCAGTAAAGAAGTTCAAGGATGGGAGATTGTCATGCTGCACGGCGATCTTGATCAGTCCTCGATTGGAGACTTTAAATCGGAAATCGAACGAATGCTCTCGTCCGATAAACGAATGTACGTTGTCGATTTTTCTAACCTGAAATTCATAAGCTCTGAAGGTTTGAATGTTTTGCTCTGGTTCAGGTATCAGTTGAGCAAAAAGGGCGAGTTCAGATTAGTTCTTTCAAATGCCTCTTCTTTTTTGGAGAAAATATTCAATATTACGAAAATCGATGCGCATTTTGAAGTCGTGGCTGATAGTAAGGCTTTTCTTGAACGGGAGGCGCAAGCGGAAAGCGTATAAGCGTTTCCGCTCGAAACGAGCTTATGCTCAAGCAGATACTTATCTCATCCATGACTCGCGTCATTGCTCATCCTGTGCAGACAGTTTTATCCGTAATCGGTATAGCAATCGGGATAGCAAACATAATTACTTTGATTAGTCTCTCCGAGACGGCGAAGTTTCAAACAGAAAACTTAATGAACGATTTTGGCGCAAATACAATTTTCGTTACTCCGTATTTCGATAGCGATCAGCCACTGATGAATTCCGGATCCGTTGCCGCTAGCTTTCTGCCCCCTGAAGATATTAATACTGTTCGCAGCCTCGAAGTTGTTGATGATGCTATTGCTGTTCTTGTGTTTCCAACCCATGTCGGGTATGGCAAAGACCGTGTGTTTACAACGATTCTCGGCACTGGTCACAATATGCCTTATGTACGGAATTACACACCGGTAGCAGGGCGTTTCTTCAACGAAGAAGAAGAAACATCAGAGGCAAAAGTATGCGCGCTCGGACGAACTGCACGAGTGAATATCTTTGGCGATAAACCTTGTGTCGGTGAAGATATCGTAATTCGCGGCGAAAAGTTCAAGGTTGTCGGCGAAATGGAAGGGCGCGGACACTTCGGAATTGAAGACATTGACGACCGCGTTTTTATACCGCTTGGGTTGATGCAGAAGATGTATCGCTTTTCCGGTATACACACGCTTCTGATTCGCAAAGCAAATGGATTTACAGATAAAGAAGCAGTCACCGCTATTGAAAAAGCGCTTGCTGAATCTCATAAGACGCTCACGGGGGAAGAAAACGATTTCAAGGTGTTTACAATTGAAGATTTCGCTAAACTGCGCGATAAGACCTTCGGGATTTTCTCGGTTATACTGCTTGGCGTTAGTGGGATAGCGCTTGTTGTCGCCGGTATCGGAATCATGAATGTAATGCTTATGAGCGTTATCACGCGCACCCGCGAGATTGGAATACGAAAAGCTGTGGGAGCGTCGTCACGCGCTATTTTCGTTCAGTTCTTGGCAGAATCCGCTATAACGTGTTTTGCAGGTGCGGTTATCGGTATCGCAATCGGCATTTCTGCAATGCTTGGTATTACTGCCTGGGCGGATTGGACGCCTTATGTTTCATTCAAGACGGTTACTCTTGCGGTTGCGTTTAGCGTGGGTACAGGCATTGTATTCGGTCTTTTGCCTGCAATTCGCGCAGCGCGTCTCGATCCGATAGACGCATTAAGATATGAGTGAGTGTCCGAGTTGTTAAAAGATGTTAAATCCATTCTCATAAGAAAGAATATTGTTATCTCACTTAGAATGATGTATAACAAACTATTATTTTTTTCGGAGATTCTTTATGAAGGTGCTGCTCTTGACTTGTATTACAAGCATGATGGTTTTGCCTTGGGGAACGTGGGCAAGTGCAAATACAACTGCTCCTTCAGTTTTTCTTGACCATTATGCGTATGGTGAGTGTGTGCAAAGTGCTTTTCTTGCTACAGTCACAATTCCGTACAATGCGCAAAGCGACATTATGGTGTCGATTTCCACAAATAACCCGGATTCCTTCGGCGTTCCTACTTCGGCAATAATAAGACAGGGAACAAGATCTACATCATTTCTATGTTCAGTCGATGACTTTGGATCAGGTACTATGACTATCGTTTTTTACATGGGTGGTGTCCAGCTTGTTGATGAAGTAGATTAGTATGCGCTATATGCAGGAACTAGTCCCCCTCCGGGCTACAAATATTGTTCGGAATGTGGAATATATGCGCCTAATGACATATCATGCGATACGGCTTGTGATTTGGTTGATTAATAATCACATTATATAGCTTGGAGGTTTGTAATGTTTAATGTCAGGTCATTTACATCTTTGTTTACTTTTACGTTTATCGTATTTGTGGGTTTGCAGATGTCTGCTATGGCTGAATACGAAGACGAAATCGCGGCATACAGGGAATTAGTTAAACCTGTTTTTGACGAACAATCTGAAAGAAGTTCCATTCCTCAAGAACGGGCTTTTATTGAAATCCAGACCGATATTGTGTTTGCTCCATATTGGTATGCAGAGTGCTACAACACCTTGCCAATGTATGCCGAATACATTTTCAACACTGTTATCTGCAATTCGAAAGTGGGTTCAATGATTGTACCCGTACCGGAAAATCCTTATGATCTTGGCAGACCCGTTGAATTTGCGCACGATTTTACAAGTCCAAAACCTGGACAAATGGTAAGCGGTTATTACAAACATCCTAACGGCGCATTTATGTTCTGGGTGGTTGTTTTATCAGACAAATTGGATAGAACAGAACTCGATGGTTTGGAAAAACTAAGGTTGCAAGAAGGGGGATTGGCATTAGCAGCATGCCCGGAACCTGGAAGCGGGAAGTATCCTGGAGGAGATCCGGGAACGCTTCCTGGCGGCAATCCAGATTCAATAAAGTATTTCTTTGTGCACTACCTTATAGATGGCGACAGACGACCAAATCAGATACATTAATTCAATAACAAACACGAGTTCAAACGGACACGCTAAGGTGGTGTCCGTTTTTTATTACTATATTGAGAATCCAATCCTGACTAATCTATCTCCAAGCGTTCGAGTAATGAAGTCGAAGTACGCTGGATTTGCTCCGAGCAGCTCTGCAGGAATCACGCCACTTCTGTCAAATGTCCCTCTCGATAGCAATAGTGTTGCGGCTACAGCGGGAAGTCCCGTTGTGCGCGCCATTGAACTGTCTCCTGTATCTGCGTCGGTTACATCGAATAAGTCCATCGTATAAGATACTTTACTGCCGGCTTTATCTCCGTTCGCTTCGACGCGCATTATAGTGAATTCACGATCGCCAGGGTTAAGTTTCCATTGATCAATGAGTAGTCGTGAAGTCAGTTCAATAGGCGCGATTTCTGTTGCGTCGTGCTTTCTTACTCGAATCGGAGTTTCAGACAGAAGCCCAATATCTCTTAACATCGCGATTTTTTCTGCATGTCCGGGATATCGTAGCGTTTTTTCAGAAAGGTTAGGCACGTCGGCAAGCGTGTTGAGAAGCGTACGAAGCCCATCAGTATTAAATGCTTGAAGCCTGCCAACTTGTGGAAAATCGAGTAGTTCAATCTCTGATAGTGCAGGTTTAACGACTATCTCGCCGTTTGTTTTCAGACGCGCCGGACGCGTGTATTCTTCGATAACGTCGCTAGGCGAGAACGGGGCTTTATATTCAAATACACCGGTGCGATTTTCCGGCAGTCCACCAACCATTATGCGAATAGACTCGCATCTATCGAGCTTCTTCTTGAAATGAACAGCTGCCATTCCCCCGTAACCGGGCATAACGCCGCAATCAATAATCGCAGTTACACCATTAGCTCGCGCGAGTGAGTTCAGTTCGAGCGCGTCTTCGGGGAAGAACGATACATCAACGGTGTTCTTTCTAGCTTCGATAACCGTTTTAAGCGATTCAAAGCCCAAGTGTCCGGGTAGCGCACCAATAACAAAATCCGAATCGTTTATTACGGCACGTATTGCAGAAGCAGAAGACAAATCAGCCTGTTTCGTTTTAAGTATCGGATACTTATCTGACAAAACCCGCAGGTTCTCCGCACTTGCATCGAAAACCTTTACATTAAACTTGTCGTTATCTGCAAGCGTTTTGGCGATGAATCCGCCAATCTTGCCTCCGCCAAGTATGGATATTTCAATTGCTTTCAAAGTCGTTTCCAAAATAAAAATGGTAAAATCAGAAGAAGGATTCATTATATGTTTATCATCTGTACACGCAATACCTTTGAACTAATTGAGACGTTGCACAATCTTACTTGTGAGTTTGATGTTATTCTAACGGGTGTTATGATGACTTTAAGAGTTTTCAGAATACGTCGCGTTGGCAGTACGCTTCGAAGAAAACTGCTTGCGCTTTTTGGTGCTATTTTAATAGTAGCTGCGATTGTCGTTGTAACTTCGGCATCAACAGGAACGCGCGTCGGCGATTCTGGAGTCGTAACCGTGCAGTATTACACAGGAGCTGGTGCCGATCCGCAACTTAACTCGCTCGATTTGCATATACCGGATGAAAACAAATCAGTCGAAAGAAACGTAAAGGTAAACCTACCCGTCGTGATTTTTGTTCACGGCGGCGCGTGGTCAATCGGAGATAAGTCAAACGACGGACCGTCGAATGTGGCTACAACGCTTGCAGAAAACGGTGTAATAAGTGCAAACATCAACTATAGACTTTCGCCGGCAGTTAAACATCCGACGCATGTTGAAGATGTTGCTCGTGCGATTAAGTGGGTTTACGAAAACATATCCGATTACAGTGGTGATCCGAACAAACTTTTTGTCTCGGGTCATTCAGCGGGTGCTCATCTCGCCGCACTTGTAACTTTAGACACGAAACACCTCGACGCTGAAGGAGTTCCTTTGTCTGCGATTTGCGGTGTAATTCCAATCAGCGGACCATTCGATATGACGCGAGA
>CAZRQJ010000155.1:0-5246 GCA_964602075.1 uncultured Planctomycetia bacterium | reverse complement strand
TCAGTACAAACGACTATCAAAGAAGTTTCATGGTGTTCTTACAGGCAAGGGTCACGAGTGGGGTGGCAGCCTAATTCGCCCAGAAGCGACTGGTTACGGGGCTGTTTATTTTGCTGGTGAAGTGCTCGCTAAGCGCGGTAATGGTATACACGGTAAGACGTGCCTTGTTTCAGGAGCGGGTAATGTTGCTCAACATGCTGTGGAAAAGATACTCCAGCTTGGAGGAAAAGTTGTGAGTTTGTGCGATATAAAGGGAGCAATACACGATCCCGATGGTATTGACGAAGATAAGTTGGCATGGATTAAAGAACTTGTTAATGTCAGACGCGGATTCCTCGACCAATATGCCGAACATTTCAATGTCGAGTTTAAACCTAAAGAAAATGTTTGGCGAATTCCCGGTGCCCAACTTGCATTTCCTTGTGCTACGCAAAACGAACTAAACCTAGATGACGCAAAAGCGCTTGTTGCTAATGGAGTTGAGCTTGTATGCGAAGGCGCTAACATGCCATCAACACCGGATGCCATCCATTATCTTCAAGGTAATGGAGTTATGTTTGCACCGGGTAAGGCAGCGAACGCAGGCGGCGTAGCGGTCAGTTGCCTAGAAATGTCGCAAAATTCGCAGCATTTGTATTGGTCTAAAGAAGAAGTAGAGGGCAAGCTATATAGTATTATGGTTGGCATACACAGGAATTGTGTGAACACCGCAGAAGAGTATGGAAAGCCAGGTAACTATATTGCAGGGGCCAACATCGCTGGTTTTCTTAAGGTTGCCAAAGCGATGATAAGTCAAGGTGCGGTGTAGCGTTTCGCGCAAACGAACATAACTAATAGTGTGTTTATAGAATGGAGTAAAATTAACAGGCGTAACCGCTTGATAATCGTTAGCAAGATAAAAGGTGAAAGAAATGAGTAAAACTATTGGGTATATGGAAGGTACGGATCCTGTTCTCCTGACCACGCTAGCGGTTAGGAACTACAGCGTATTGCCGATTTCTAACGGTTTGGATGGTCATGGACTAAACATTCAACTGATCCACAAAGAGAGAAAGCCCGACTTGATTGTGTGTTACTTACACAAGCTTCTACCGAGTCCAGGCTATGATGCAACGGTTGCAAGCCTTTTATACCGTCCTCGCATATTCGAGATTCCGATCGTTATTATTTGTCCCAAAGAATACCACGAACTAGCATGTGAAATTGCACCCAATCTGCCGGATTGCGCGTATTTGACTGATCCCGCAGATGTCATTTCCAGACTTAATGAGCTTCTAAGATAGGATTATCTTGTAACGATTTAGACGAGATGATTCACTGATTCAAAACCAGTTGACTCATTGTTTTTTGCGTTTACTGTGATGTTAAGTCCGAATTATCAAGAGTTTTTCATCGGCTTGTTCATTCTTTTGTGTAATAAAAAACGATGCTTACAAACAAATTGTTGCAAGCATCGCTTACATATACAAGTTATTAACCGTCTGCTAGACGCCTCTGTTGTCGAGAATCGCAATCGATTCGTCTGCATCGACATCCATGACGTATTTAATGCCACTAATCGCAGCAGCTTCCGGTGTAAGCGTAGCAAGATCGTCGCGTGATATCTTATCTAAGGAAAACTTGCGGCTACCTGCCATAAGCTGTCGGAGTCCTTGCGCAAGTCTCTCGTAATATGTATACAGTCCCAAAGCACCTGTTGGGATGCGCTCGAACTCTTCGTCGCCATACTCATGACGAAGATCGGCAGCTGTAACGAAGATTTCGTCCTTTGTTGAACCGAACCGCTCCACGTAAACCGGAACCAAGTTGTCGTTGATGGAACGGCCAATAGTCTTACCAACCATAGCAGCTGCTATTGGACCACGAGCCATACCAACAAGCTTGACAAATGGAGCACCCAAAGCGAGTCCTTTGAATATTCCGTCTTCGAATGTAATACCGCCTGCTACGGCTATCGGCGGCACATATTCGCCACGATCGGCAAGTCTCTTCGCATATGTATAAAGGAGCGAGTGTAGTTCAACTGTTGGGATACCCCATTCGTTCATCATGCGCCACGGACTCATTCCCGTACCGCCGCCTGCGCCGTCCACAGTGAGTAGGTCGATTTTGTAAGTTGAGGCGTATCTTAAAGCACGCGCAAGATCTGCAGGTCTGTATGCGCCTGTCTTGAGGAAAATATACTTAGCCCCAGCTTTTCTAAGCTCATCGACGCGACTGGCAAAACCTTCTTCAGTAACCATACCCACGCGAGAGTGACGTTCAAACTCTTTGAACGTACCACGTTCGAAGGCTTTGATGACGGTTGGATCAGTCGGATTCGGTATAACTACATACCCGCGTTCGTACAGCAACTGTGCTTTCTTCAGGCTTTTGATTTTGACTTCGCCACCGATGTCTTTAGCTCCCTGTCCCCATTTCAATTCGACAATCTCTACGCCAAGCTTATCGATTGCGTATTCTTGAACTTTTAGGCGCGTGTCTTCGACGTTAGCCTGTACTATTATGGCTCCATAGCCGTCACGCTGGTTATCTTGAAAAAGTTTGACACGGCGCTTAAGATCGACTGTTTCAACGATATTGCCGTCCTTGATAACAGCTTCAACGTCCATGCCTACAACGTTTTCACCGATTGTTAGCCCGGTGCCTGCAAGAGCCGTGCCGATTGCAAGACCTTCCCAGTTGTTTTTCGCTATGTCAGTTGAACCGATTCCGGGGATGACCCATGGCAAGCGGAACTTAATCCCGTTGTCGTGACCAAATCTGACTTCGAGATTTACATTAGGAAACACTGCTTTGTCGCTGTCCGCCTCGATTCCATGTGCACCGACTGCGGTTCCCATTATGTTAAAGTGAGAGTAGTCAACAGGGTACGTCTTCTCGCTTGCAGTTGTGATAACGCCGAAAGGTTGTGGGTATATAACTTCATGCCCGCGATAGGCGCTTTTGCCGATTTCGCACATCCCTATGCAACCATCGACACATGTGACACACATTCCAGAAATGGGAGTAACCGAGTCTTCAGTTCGGTTCTTTGTTAACGTTGCTGCCGAAGAATTCAATCTGGTTAAAGTAGCACTCATTTATTACCTTCCTTCAATATCTGAAACTTCCGTCCCAATATACAAAACTCGGGTACGGTAATTACTGAACTATCTCACAAGCCACACATGGCTTCATGAAACACATCATGTCGTCAAAATTCTCTTTTTCGACACAAGGCGGGGTTAGGTTCAAACAGCCACCGCAAATCGCCTTTTCCGGATCGGAGAATGTACATCTTAGCTGGCAAGCAGGGCAAACATAAATGCAACCGCCACATAGCCGACATACCTCTGACTTAGCGTCGAATGGAGTTCCTAGTGAACGACGCTCACCCCTGCCGCGGAATCCAATTGCTTTAGCCATCATCTGTTCTTCACACATTCGCACGCACAATCCGCAAAGTATGCAGTCGTCGTGTTCCTGACGGAAACGTTGCTGTCTAATACCTTGTGCTGAAGCAATATCCTGAATAACCTTCGACTGCGGACAACTCGCCAGCAGCAGTTCTATGGTCATCCTTCGCGCTCGCAGAACGCGATTGGAAGCAGTGCGAACAATCAAACCTTCCTCGACAGGATAGGTACAAGAGGATACAAGCTTCGCCCTATCATTCTCGCCAATTTCCACAACACATAGCCTGCACGCGCCGTAAGGCGACAGTCCGTCCATATGGCAAAGTGTTGGGATTGGGAATCCAAGGAAAGTCGCCGCTTCCAAAAGCGTCGATCCCTCTTCAAATGATGCACGAAGTCCGTTAATCGTGATTTCAACCATAATCCTATACCTTCTCCGCTGTACGAGTCGCTAAATCACCTTCATCCTCAATTACAATCGGTCTGGTGAATTCGAGATCGCATCTAAGGCAACGATATGCTTCACGCACTGCCGTAACAGAATCGTAAGCGCTTTCGACTTCATCAAACGAATTGACTCGCTGCTCAACCGCTAACCACTCGGGTTTCTGTCTTGCGATATCGCCGTCCTCATCGTAGGTGACAGGTGCGATATAAACAGATGGAAGTTTAATCTGCGCCGGTACTGCAAGGTCCAATCCTCTGATGTATCGGTCGATAACAACTGCAGCTTTTTTCCCATCCGCAATTGCATCAACGACAGTGTTTGGTCCTCTGACAGCGTCGCCACCTGCAAACACACCGGGGATATTCGTCGCTAACGTATTAGGATCAACGACAACAATTCCTGACCTGCCGATTTTTACGCCTTCTGTAGAGAGTACCGCGGAGTCAGGTTCATCGCCGATGGCAACGAGTAATGTGTCAAGATTAACCGAGTATTCGCTACCAACTATGGGGACAGGGCTGCGTCTGCCGCTTGCATCAACGTCGCCTAGTTTGTTCCTAAGGAATGTAACGCTTCCAAGTTTGCCTGCTCCAGTGCTTTCGAGTCCAACAGGAGAAACTAGCGTTTCAATATGAATGCCTTCTGCGAGTGCCGCTTCAATTTCATCCGAATATGCAGGCATCTCGCCACGCGTGCGGCGATAGAAAACAGTGACGCTATCAACTTCTGCTTGCCGACGCGAAACTCTTGCCGCATCAATTGCCGAATCGCCACCTCCGATCACGCCAACATGACCGCTTGCGAGATTATTGCCTTTAATGTTGAAGGTTTTTAAATAAGTCAGAGCTGGCATCACTCCATCTATGTCGTCACCAAGCCCGCCGCCAAGACCCTTGCTGCCGTGCGCTCCAATAGCAACGAAAACAGCCCGATAGTCATCCTTCATAAGCTGATCTATTGTGAAATCAGTTCCCAGCGTCATTCCGGTCATAAGCGTGATATTTGAATCGAGAATCGCGTCAATTTCCTTTTTCAGTGTGTCTTTCGGCAGCCTGTACGATGGAATCGCACTGTAGAGCATGCCCCCGGGCTCGTTGTCTGACTCGAAAACAGTTACGCCATATCCCATAAGCGAAAGGTTGTGCGCAGCACTCAACCCAGCAGGTCCTGCACCTACGATTGCTACTCTTGATTTTTTGGCATCGTCAGTCTCAAGTCGTAGTGGGGTGTATGTTGATGGATCAACGCGATCCACAACAAATCTCTTCAACGACCGTATAGCCACTGGATCAGCACCGATCTGTTTACTCTTGCAGTGTTCTTCGCATGGATGACTGCAAACGCGCGCACACACCGACGGGAATGGATTTACCGCTCTGATAGCACGGTATGCTTCATCG
>CAZRQJ010000154.1:0-5274 GCA_964602075.1 uncultured Planctomycetia bacterium | reverse complement strand
GTTATAGCCTCGGCATATTCGAGCGTGCGCTTGCGCCGTTTCCTGCCGCGCTGGAGTTGCTAAGAAGCAAGTAAGGTGAACGCATAACTTTCAGGGCTTAATCGCCATAAGGCGCAGTTCCGTCATTTCTTCGATTGCGTAGCGTGGGCCTTCGCGACCGAAGCCTGAATCTTTCGTGCCGCCGTATGGCATTGCGTCAGTGCGCCAAGTCGGTACGTCGTTGACGATTACGCCGCCGACTTCCAGTTCGTCGAATGCTATGTACGCTATGCCAAGGTTGCTCGTAAACACTCCTGCCTGCAGTCCATATTTGTTGCGGTTGACGATGCGGATGGCTTCGTCGAAATCGTCGTATCTATACAGCGCGACGACCGGACCGAAAACTTCGCTGCATCCAAGCTCGCATCCGTCAGGAACGTCTTCAAGCACGAACGGCGCAAACATTCGCTTTCCGGTGCGTTCGCCCGTGAGCACGCGTGCGCCGATAGCGACCGCGTTCATAATCCAGCGGTCGACGCGCTCCGCCGAGTCGTCGTCGATGAGCGGTCCGACGATCGTATCAAAGTCACTCGGATCGCCGCACTTTACATTACGAACTGCATTGACGAATCTTGCCGTGAAATCGTCATAAATCGAATCGTGTACAAGCAAGCGCTGAATCGAGATGCACACCTGCCCGGCGTATGAAAAAGCACCTGTAACACACCGCGAAACTGTGAAATCCATATCGGGGGCATCGGGTTCGACTATGCACGCCGCACTGCCGCCTAGTTCGAGCAATACGCGCTTTTTCCCTGCTAAAGATTTTAGTTTCCATCCCACCGCGTCACTGCCCGTGAACGACAGCACTTTGATTCGATCATCGGTCACGAACTTCTGCGCAACGTCTGGTTCGCAATAAACAACACTGTACGCTTCCTGCGGATATCCCGCTTCGTAAACAAGTTTTGCAAATTCGAACGCGGTCATCGGCGCTTGCACACACGGTTTGTGTATTATTGGTGCGCCTATCGCAATCGCCGGCCCGACTTTGTGGGTAAGCAGGTTAATCGGGAAGTTGAACGGCGTGATCGCAAGCACCGGTCCTAGCGAAACTCGTTTCGTAATCCCGAACCGACCTTCGTCCGCCGTCGAATAATCGAGCGGAATGTATGCGCCGCCAATACGTGCAGCTTCTTCCGCAGAGAGTTCTAGCGTAGCTACCGCACGAGAAATCTCACCGAGTGCAAGCGTAATCGGTTTTCCCGCTTCACTGCACAACATTTCCGCAAACCTCTCCTTGTTTTCGTAAAGCAACCGTGCAAGATTTTTCAAAATCGCTTTTCTCACATGCGACGGCATCCGTTTGGTTACATTGAAAGCCGTCTCTGCACACTCGATTGCGCGTTCCGCATCGTCAGATGTCGCGTTATGCACGATTCCAAGTTCAATATCGTTGAACGGGTTCTTGATTGTCACGCGCTCATCCGATATGCATGACTCGCCGCCGATTAGGTTTGGATATATGTTTACCGTGTTAGCGCTCATAATTATGTTTCCTCAAAGTGATTTTCACTGACCTAATCAGCTCTTGCTAGCTTTCATAAATGGCACGAGCTCCATCTCGCCGCCTAGAAGCTGCGGAGTGAGCGCGCCGAGCGACACAAGAATTTTTGTCAAGTCGTCGAATTTCAGGTCGGTCATAAACACGTCGCCCGCCGGCACTACAAAATTGAGTCCGCTCATCGGTACAGGCGTTTGCGGGAAATAGACCATATAGTGTGGCTGCCCGCTAAGCATCAGCACATCGCGAGTCGGCAGCATTCCGAGTATCAGAGTGTTTGCCCATCGCACTAGCACAATCGAACTACTTTGATCGCTATCCGGTTTGCCGTCGCCATCCTTATCTTTGTCCTTAGGCTTGTGGAAAATACCTACTACCTGTTCGATGGAATTATAGATGCTGTTGACGACCGGGAACCGATTTACTAGTTTCTTAATCATGTCGGCGACAGTGTTGCGAGCGCGCTTTTGCACGTACAATCCGAGCAATGAAATAACCGCGATAATCAGAATATACGATAGCGCCATTGTGAGCGCGACAGGCATATTAAGCGCTGCCGCTAAATCTGAAAGCGTTCTTCCAATCGACGAACTGCTGCCTAGCAGCGTTACGAGTTTCGCATATATCCAACCGAGAAGACCGATTGTAATGACGAGCGGTAGGAGCGTGACGAGTCCGCTCACGAACCATGTTGTTAGTTTCTTTAAGGCGTTGCGCATTTCTTTCACCAAATCAAAGATTAATAAGGTGACGCGATTATAGCAGGGGGATTTGTTAGCAGCGATTAGACGCCATTTCACGGATGAAGTGCAATATATCGCTTCTAAGACGCACAGCTAGCGGGATACTTATGGCGACAACTTCATCACGAGGATATTATCCCTTAATAAGCCTCTTAACCGTGAAAGTTGAAGTGCGGAGCAGAATCAAACACGCAGACATAGATTGCATTCTGTTAAAATTACACTTCATTTTTCCGGATTGATTTATGAATGAAGTAAATCTGAAGAAGATTTTTAAGACTTACTACGGCGCGATGTCAAGTCCGTCTATTTTTCATGCGGGTTCCGGCAACTTTCTGACTGTAACAGGCAGAGGCGCGCCGGAGAGCGAAGCATTCGCGGCAGCGGTTGGCGGTTTGTATAGTGTCGCGTACACGATACGTTTCGCTTATAAAGACAAAGGCATCATTTTTTTAGTACCACCGCTGGAAGGCTTCTGGTGGGTATATGATGACATGTGTAGTAATGACTTCATACAAGTACCGCGTGAGGAATGGAACTGGAAACTATGCATTCGTTTACCCGAAGTCGTTACAGAAAAGACTTTCACAGACGGAAGGGCGAACGCTGCGAATAAGAAGAAAGACAATAGCCTTCTCAAAGTGCGGTTCGATACGATTGCTCAAGGCGATGTTGCTAGTATTCTTCATATCGGACCGTACGCTGATGAGTCCGCCACTATCAGAATTCTGCAAGATTTTATCGCTGCAAGCGGTTATGAAAGCTACGGACTCCACCACGAAATATACCTTTCCGATCCACGCAGAACCGATCCGACGAAGTTAAAGACTGTGTTGATGGTAGAGGTGAGGAGGATTGACAGAAATTGATGTTTCAGATTGACGATATCACAGCTCTAACCTGGCCATACCGTATTCCGTGGCTTGAGCATGCTCGTTTATGGATGATCACGGATATAGCGGCGGCGCGCGGTCGTGAGCTTTCTGCAATCGTTGCAGACGGGATACGCGGCGGTGTCGATGTCGTCGTTGTGCGGCTCAAAGGAATAGGTATTGAAGCGGTTAAGCATGAAGCTTTTGCTATTGCGAATGTCTGCAAAGTGACAAATACGCCGTGGGTGCTCTCGCATAATGTCGAGCTCGTACACGAACTCAAACCCGACGGGATTCATCTGGGTAAATCCGATCCACCTGTGAACGAAGTGCGTTTGATTGTTGGCGATGAAACGGCGATAGGTTACAGTGCACATTCGATTGAAGAAATTACATTCGCTGCTGGGCTCGGCGCGGATTATTGTTGGTATTCGCCTATTTTCGACACCAGTAAGGACGACTGCGTTTCGCGAGGCGTCGGACCAGATGCCGTAGCTTTCGCCAGTCTCGCAGCTTCAACAATCGGCAAATCGGGTGCACCATTTCCCGTTGTATTTCTTGGCGGAGTTACAACCGCTAATGTGGGTGCAATAATTAAACGCGGTGGTACGCGAGTTGCTGCTATCGGTGCACTATGTGGAAGTGAAAATATAGAAGAATCCGCGAGAGAGTTTAAGAGAATGCTCGAATAAATGTTTACTTATCGAGAGCAGCGAGAAGCTGAAAGCTATGCTTTTTCGTGTCCTTCTCTAAGGAACATGTTCAAGACAAAGCTGTAACTTGTTACACGGTTGCGGCCGGTGCGTTTAGCGAAATAAAGGGCGGTATCGGCGAACTCCACGAACTGGTCGATACTGTCGGGTTTATGTTCCGCATAACTAGCGACGCCGATGCTGACTGTCGCCTTTTTGAATAGTTTAGCTCTTACAGAGTAGAAAGCGTAGTTGCTGACAAATTTACGCAATCGATCTGCCTGCATTTCCGCTTGTTTCAGGCTGGTTTCAGGCAGCAGCGCGCCGAATTTATCGTCGCCCAGTCTGCAAAGCAGGTCGCTTACGCGTGCGTTAGTGACAATGATCCTCCCAACATCCGCCAAAAGTAAATCGCCTTCGTCGCGCCCGTATGTTTCGTTGATGTCTTTGAAGTGGTCAACGTCAATAACAAGGAGCGCTAGGTGTCCGCTGTATCGTTTGCAACGATGAAGTTCTTTTTCAAAGTGCTCGTCAAAGTGTCTTCTTGAATACAGTCCTGTTATGTGATCGGTTTTTTCAATAAGAAAGGTTTTTCTGTGAAGAAAGTGGTTTTTCATACTGACCGAGAGCTGGAACGTGATGAGGTTGAACAGATCGAGGTGGTCTTCGTGAAAACTCGCTTCGTCGGACAATGCAACGCCGACAACTCCAAACAGCTTTTGGTCGAGTACGATCGGGAAGACTTTTATGGATGTTGTGAACATTGAACCGCCGCCCGGCAGTATGCGTTCGGGATCGACGATACGAGCTTTATCAAGAGTTAACAGCGGTTTGTCAGGGTTCTTTTCCCGCCATGCGACCGCGATTCCCTCAAACACTTCCTGCGCTTCAATCGCTGTTACTTCGGTGTTGAGCGCAACCCATGCTTTGTCTTCGATGTTCAAGTTATCAACGATAATTACTAAGCCGACAACGTTGTAGTTGTGAAAAACGGTTTCAGAATAACAATGAACCATTTTATCAACGTCGTCTATCGATTCCAGTTCACGCGCGAAATCACGAATCGTGCGTATCTGTCGCGCTGCGGAGCGCGGACTTTCTTCGTCGGGTAGTTCAAGGACGCTGACGATCTGTGTTATCACTCCAACAAGAAGTTCAATACTGGGAATACACTTGAAGATATGGTCAGTCTTCTTTAGATTGCTTATCGAGATAACGCCAATCACGGAATCGCCGATGATCATTGGAAAGCAGGCGAATCCACCGTGTTCGTAGGTTTTATTGAAAGGGCCGATTAGTTCTGGATAGTCTTCCTCAATGTCGGCGGTGACAATAGGTTTGCCTGTTTCGATTACTCGTAGACTTGCCAAATTCGATATGTTGAGGCTGTTTTGGGGCAGTTTGAACCCAGTGTATACTGCGCG
>CAZRQJ010000153.1:0-5310 GCA_964602075.1 uncultured Planctomycetia bacterium | reverse complement strand
TTTTCCGGCATGTTTTTTATATCCTCTGTAATTCGTTCGTTTGCTTCTTTTTTCATTTCATTTATTTCAACGTCTCCAAAGCACACTTCGCGCGCTTGTTCAGTGCTTAAATTCACGAAAGCGTCAAGACTTTTTTTGAACGCGGCTTTTGTCTTATCCGCCATTGCAACAAACAAATAACGCTCTTTACCGCCAGCATACGTTTCATATCGAATAGCGGTGCGTGCAATTTTCACTGACATATCGCCGATGCGCTCCAGACTTTGATTTATTTTCAATACTGTAATAATAAATCTAAGGTCTGTCGCAACTGGCTGATGTAAAGCCAGAATTTTCAGACACTCTTCTTCCAATTCAACTTCAGAGATATCTATGACATCATCCAGAGTCGAAATCTCGCGTGCCATCTCTACGTTTCCGCTCTCAAGCGCGAATACGGCTTTTTGAAACATCTCTTCGACTAGAGCCGATAATGTCAATATGTGTTTCTTTAGCTTGTCGATCTCTCTATGTAAACGTTGTCCTCTGCGCGACATAGTTGATTCCATTGATTACTCCTAATGATGGATTAAACAGAGTTATGCTCCTAACCAAACCTACCAGTGATGTAATCCTCCGTTCGCTTCTGCTCCGGTTTCGTAAAAACAGTTGTGGTTGGTCCAAACTCAACAAGATCGCCTTCGTACATAAAAGCAGTCAGACTTGAAACCCTACCAGCTTGTTGCATGTTGTGCGTAACGATCACAATCGTATACTTTTCTTTAAGTTCAAGGATTAGTTCTTCAATGCGTGCTGTTGAGATTGGATCCAATGCGCTACAAGGCTCGTCCATAAGAATCACGTCTGGCTCCATCGCAATCGTTCGAGCTATACATAATCGTTGCTGCTGACCTCCTGACAAAGACAACCCGCTTTGGTCTAGTTTATCTTTCACTTCACCCCATAATGCTGCACGCTTAAGCGATGTTTCAACAAGGTCGCTGATATTCCCTTTGTAGCCGTTAATTTTTGGACCCCATGACACATTTGCCGATATTGATTTAGGGAACGGATTCGGTTTCTGGAAAACCATTCCTATTCGACGGCGAACTTCTACTGGATCTACTTCAATTGAATTAATATTCTGCCCTTGAAAGAGAACTGCTCCGCTGAAATTTACATTTGGAATGAAATCGTTCATTCTGTTGAAAGCGCGGAGCAGTGTGGACTTACCGCACCCGGATGGGCCAATAATTGCGGTCACTTCGTTTGCCGGAATTTTCAATGAGACATGTCTTACTGCAGAGTGAGATCCATAGTTAATTGTAAGATCCCTAGTTTCCAGTACAATAGATTTGGTTATCTCACTGTTTGTCATAACTGACTCCAATCCGAAACGTTTCTCGATAGCGTGCGTGCAAATAAGTAGTTACACTCGGCATAGAATACTACATACAATCTAGCAAAATTCAAATTACTTCACATCGCTCTAATTTATCCTATTTTGACGGGTCTTCAGAAAGTCGCTTCATCAAATCCGCAAGTGATATTCCATGAGTTGCTCCTTTACCGCCAAACATAGTTCCTGTAATCATACCGTCGATGTGTTTGACTGCAATGTCGTATACGTCATCAGGCAAAGGAACATAACCCGTTTCGACTACCAATTCTTTACCGTTCTCCAGATAATACTCTACAAAAGCTTTAACTTCTGGACGGCTGTACGCTTTTGTGCTGACATAAATAAAAACTGGGCGCGATAGCGGTTGGTATGTTCCGTTATTAATTGTTTCCGGTGACGGAGCAACGATGTTTCCTTTATGCTTAATCGGAACAAGCTTTAGCTTGCTCACGTTTTCCGAGTAGTACGCATAACCGAAATAACCTAAACCGCCTTTGTTTCCAGCCACGCCTTGAACCAAAACGTTATCGTCTTCGCTGGGAGTAAAGTTCTGGCGAGAACTCCTTGCCTCGCCAACGACAGCTTCCGTGAAATACTCGAAAGTGCCGCTATCCGTTCCGGGACCGTAACAGGACAAAGGCTCGTTGGGAAATCCGCTACGCACATCACTCCACTTTGTAACTGTGCTGTCTGGTTGCCAAATCATCTTCAGTTCTTCCACCGTTAAATAATCTACCCAGTCATTCTCGGGGCTGACTACAACCGCGATTCCGTCAAATGCAACTGGCAATTCGACAAATTCAATTCCAGTATCCTTGAGTTTGGACATCTCTTCTTGCTTGATGGGACGGCTTGCATTACTAATATCGGTTTCTCCGACAACAAATTTCTTAAAGCCCCCGCTTGTGCCTGAAACGCCAACATTAACATCGACGCCGGGATTCTCTCCCATGAACTCTTCAGCAACAGCGGCCGTAATCGGGAAAACGGTACTTGATCCGTCTATGCGGACAATTCCCGATAGTGCCGATTTCGAAACTTGATCAGTCTCCGACGGCGAAGAACCGTCAGACACTTTCGTGCCAGCGCTCCCGTCCGGAATCTTCGGACAACCGCTAGCGAAAACGATACCCAATAAGCTAAATGCGAATAACAAGTTGAAAAGCAAAAAACTCTTCATGATTTTCCTCCAATAATCCATACGTGCTGAACCCATAAGAATGTTATTTGCATTATGTTAATTTTTTATTAAGAGTAAAATCTACTATATAAAAATAACTATGCAGATTCAGTCTCGCTTTTTTCACGCAACTTTTCCAACGGAAGAATAAGGGTGAAAGTACTGCCACTACCCGGAATGCTGTCTACAACAACTTTGCCTTCATGCATAAGAGCGATATGTTTCACAATGGAAAGTCCAAGCCCTGTACCACCAGCTTCCCGCGATCTCGACACTTCAACGCGATAAAACCGCTCAAAGATACGGCTAAGATGTTCACGGGGAATACCAAAACCGTTGTCTATTACGTGAATTGATGCAAAATCAATATCTCTAGTTAATGTCAACTTAATCGAGCTATCTTGATCGCTATACTTAATAGCATTGTCAATTAAATTTACTATCGCCAATTCAATCAGATCATTTGAAACGTGAGCCACTATCTCATCAGACGCTTCAATCGTTATCTCGATGTTTTTTTCGATCGCCTTCTGTCTGCAAGTCTCAATCGCGGATTCCATTATTAATCTTAGATTAGATTCGCTCATCGTAACGACTTTGCGATCTGTCGCTTGTTCAATCCTCGCCAGTTCGAGAAGATCTTCGATAATTGCATGCATCCTATCTGTTTGCCTGTGAATAATCGCTAGAAACTCCAAGGCAGTTTTCGTGTCTTCTAAAACTCCATCTTCCAGTGTTTCAACGAATCCTTTGATTGTTGTAATTGGAGTGCGTAATTCATGGCTGACATTAGCTACAAAGTCCTTTCTGATTTTTTCCAGCTTCTTTATCTTACTGATATCGTGCATTACAAACAAGGCACCTATGGTTTCGTTCTGCGAATCTAATAACGGCATGCCATGAATATCCAAAAATTGTTCAACCGTGTCGATTACTGTAACTTCGCTGCTAAGTGTTTTACCAGTTTTAATCACCATCTGTACGAAATTCTGAATATCCGTGTTTCGTATTACTTCTTGAATAGTTTTCCCTTTTGCAAATTGCGATGTAACATCGAAAAATTCGCACGCCGACCTGTTTATGCCAATCACTGTCTCAACTGTGTCTGTTGCAAAAACACCCTCGCACATACTTTCCAGTACTGCTTCTATTTCACAGCGTTGCCGCTCCATTGCAACAATCTTTGAGCCCAACTCTTTCGCTGTATTGTTTAGCGTGACCGCCAACATCGCTAGTTCTTCGGGTTCGGGCACCGGTATTTTTTTTGAAAATTCACCCTTTGCAATTCTTTCCGCTCCGACTCTCATCAATTCAAGGGAATGTGTCGTCTTCTTAATAAGAAATGCACTAGCAATACCGGCAAGGAGTACAACCAATGCACCACCTACTGCCACCCGTAAATATATCCTACCAAGCTCCATATATATTTGCGACACAGGCGTTGCAGTGCGAATCACCCCGACAACTTTGCCTCCGCTAAGTATTGGAATACTCACATACATAAGCGTGTCTTTTTCGGTTATTGAATAACGCACACTTCTTCCAACGTCACCGTCAAGAGACTCCCGTATTTCCTTGCGACCAATGTGATTGTCCATAGACTTTGGATTGTTGAATGAATCACCTAACACTGTACCGTCTGGAGCAATAATGGTTATGCGCAATCCTGTAACAACAGATAAATCGCGAAGTTTACTTTCAAAATCGTCCGCTAGGTTTGCTTCTCTATAAACCTCCTTATCCACAAGGCGCGCAGTTGTCTCAAGGCTTTTCTCTAAGTTGTCAAAATAAACGGTCTTCAGGGAAGTCGTCGAATGATATGTTACTGCCGCGATCGCAAGGATTGTTACAGCCAAATTGATTGGAAACAGATGCCAAAATAGTTTGTATCGTCGATGCGTCACTTTGCACCTCAAATTACTCTCTAAATTTATACCCGACGCCTCGTACTGTTTCAATAAATATACTTGCATCACCTAGTTTCTTACGAAGCCCGACAACATGTACATCAATTGCTCTGTCGGTTACCTCATTTGGTCCTCCTTTTACAATTTCAGTGATTTCTTGGCGGGAAAATACCCAACCGGGCCGTGACGCTAATAAGTAAAGTATGTTAAACTCTGTATAGGTTAACTCGACAGAACGATCGTCGACTTTCACTTCGCGGCAACCTAAGTGAAGCGATATGTTGTGAATCCGAATTACTTTATCTACACTTGATTCCTTCGCTTTATCTCGACGAATCAATGCTCGAACTCGTGCAATAAGCACTCGCGGGCTGAACGGTTTAGTCATGTAATCATCCGCACCTAGGTCGAGGCCCGTAACAATATCAATGTCTTCAGATTTTGCAGTCAACATTAGAACCGGGATCGAAGCAGTCTCTGCATTGCTTTTTAAGCGGCGACAGAACTCTAAACCGTTTACGCCAGGGAGCATTAAGTCCAGAATAACCAATGACGGCTGGCGCGAACTGATACTTTTTGCTGCATCTTCGCTCGTCTTCACGCAGGTTACTACGAAACCTTCGCGCATTAAGTTATATCGAACAAGCTCAAGAATGTCTTGTTCGTCATCAACCACTAGAATTGATTCCTTTGACATAACCAACCTTCAATAGGAAATCACTCGGTTTTTAACTTGCTTTTGTTAAGAATACGTTAAGTAAGTAATTCTAATCCAAACAATCATTTCTAACAAGTTGCTCTGCGAGTCTGTTTTATTTAAAGCAAGTTATTGCTATTGCTAT
>CAZRQJ010000152.1:230-5375 GCA_964602075.1 uncultured Planctomycetia bacterium | reverse complement strand
GCGTGCCTTACGCGCCGGAGGGCGAGACAGAGTGACGAGTCGTCGTACAGCAGGCAGTGCGCATTCAGGATACAGATTTGCGAATAGTGTTGCTGTACGTCGCACATTCGCATTTATGTTGACTGCTGCAGTCGTGCTGGTTGCGAATGCCGATCACTTGCGCGCATTCAACGATTACTACGACGATTACCTCAAATTGTCCGCGCGACCGCTTGCGATGGGGCAGACGGGAACTGCACTCGCGGGAGATCCGTCGAATGTTTTTTATAATCCAGCCTACAACCACAGTTCAAGGCATATACCGAAAGAACTTGCAAGCGGCGAAGTGGATCAACTCGATGGCGACACGCAGGCGATATGCGTACCACTAGGAACTTATGCGACGGTGGCATCGGGGTTCAACTTTCAGGGCGAGATGGGTTACGACTATCGCAAACTTACAAGCGACGAATATTTCAAGCGCGAGCGGTATGCCGCGGTGGAACGCGTCGAAGCGGTTGCTGTCGGATTATCGCCATGGACGCAACTAGGAGCATCGCGACGCAGTTTCACTCACTGGTATGAAAATCCTAAGAAGAGTGACTTTTACGGTGCGATTTTCAGCATGCTGGGCAAAAACTGGACGCGCGCGGGCGACGGGCATGCGCTAGGGATAAGGCAGTGGATTTCACCGGGAATCTTCTATGGTTATTGCGAATCGAAAACGGATTTCGACTTTGACAACGGCGAGAGCGGTCGTTTCAAACGAAAAGTGCACGGTGTGGCGTTTCATCCTGTTGGCTGGCTCACATTTACACGTGATAATGAAAAGCTGAACTTGATTTTCAGAGATAAGAACAATAACAAATCACAGAGGATCCCAACAGCATCAATGAAACGAACGAATGCAGGAACGGAGTTGAACCTAGCCGGGCTTGCTAAACTCCGGTTCGGGAAGGTTGGCGGTACCGACATAAAAGATATCGAGAAACCAGTGCCTTTGAAAGACTACGAAGATTTCATGCTTGACGAGTTCGTTGTCGACGAAACTCCTTCAACTACAGTCGGTTTCGAACTGACGATATGCAATCTGAAACTCAACTACACCGAAGCTAAAGACTATCTTCAGCGCATTGTCGGCTACGTACCCGAAATCATGCGAAACATACATATTTATGGATTCACGCTGGCGTTGTGACGGCTACATGTAATGAGTCGTCGCAATGAACTCCTTCTATAACTTCCTTGAGTATCCGAGTTCAAGAGTTTCCAACTTTGATCCACGTCACGTCGGTCATCTGATGCTTAATCCAAGTTATTTGACGCTTGGCATACCTTGCCGTATTTAATGTCGTTCGTTCGATCGCCTCTTCGATTGTCATTTTTCCGTTTAGTACGGCAATCGCTTCGGGATAGCCGTGACCTTTCAGCGCACGCGCTTCGCTCGGTATTCCCGCATCCATCAGCGCACGAACTTCGTCAAGCAATCCAATCTCAAACATATCCCGCGCGCGCGCCGCGATTCTAGTTCTCAACCAATCGCGGTTTGGATGAAGGGCGAAAATACTATACCGATAATGCTTCTCGCCAGTCATACTTCGGCTATCATGCAATCGCGTTGCAGAATAGCCGATGTTATCGATTAGCGTAGTATCACCCACGCTTGCGCGGTCGCAATCGGTAGATTCATCTAGCGTTTCGCTCGTTTCATTCCATTGCTCGCATTGCGCTGTCCAAGCCTTTTTAACTAATACTGGAATATCATCCGGCGTTTCGCCTTCGCGAGTTTTGAAGGCATATCGTTCAACGCCTCGAATCACGCGCTGACGGTTTGTGAATTCGTCTATTCGCACGATTTCGGCAATTAACGGTTCGATAGTCTCCACGACCGCTTTCAATCCATCGTTCGCAATCCACTCGTTGATTGCTTTTCGCAAAATGGGGGCAGGCGGAGCGTCGTATTTTTCGCCTGTAATCAGAGCTTTAATACACATACCGCTTCCGCCGAGTATGAGCGGGATGCGTCCTTCGTCTAATGTTTCTTGAATAGCTTCAAGTGCAAGCCTTCGCCAGTCGTTAACCGTGATATCCTGCATTGGGTCGAGTATGCCGTTTAGTTTGTGTGGCAGTACTGACAGTTCATCCGCTGTAGGTTGAGCCGAGCCTATTTCCATTCCGCCCATAACCTGTCTCAAATCGGCGACTATCGCTGTGATAGGAAATTGTCGCGCAACTTCAACCGCTATTGTTGTTTTTCCGCTGCCCGTTGGTCCCATTAGCACCGGCACTATCGGTGATGGCGTATGCGCGGCATCAAAAGCTGCTGCTATGCACGCATAAAAACTCGCAAGTTTATTTTCAGGAATAATGGACACGGGTGTTATTGTAACCGATTGTACAGGTATAATACGACTCCCCTTAGAGCGGAGGGATGGCCGAGAGGCTGAAGGCGTCGGTCTCGAAAACCGATTCGCGGCTTGCCGCGACGTGGGTTCGAATCCCACTCCCTCCGTTTAGATTTTCAACCATGAGAAAACTCAATCCAGATCGTCTTATCGTTCATCATCAAGCGGGTGTTTCGGATAAAGAATGGCGACAAAGTAGAAAATGCGGTAAAATAACCGCGTTCTCGTAGGGAACGTGACGGGGTGGGTTATGAACGGTATCTTTGCTGGAAGGTGTATTACGGCGGTTTGTAAACGCAATGCCATAGGATTTTGCATATCAATTTCGCTTTTTATTGTGTTTGCGTTCACATTGCTTTGTTCATGCGACATCATTAAAGCTATGAGAGTTAAAGCGAAACCTGTAACGCACGAAACTCTCAAAGCAATTCACGACGCAAACCTGTGGTTATTCGAGGACAGCGGATTATGTCCGGGAAGCAAGAAGAAGGATTATAAAATGCGCAATCAGAACGGCTTAATCAGCCGAAGCTCAAGCAACTTTTGGATAGGGATGTCTTTTGCACCCGTTTCGAGCGCGGTATTCAGTGTCAACGACGCGACGGGAATGCGCGAGATTTTGGGAAAGAAAGGCGTACGAATTATCGAAGCCGTAGGCGAATTCGGATTTTGTATAGGTAACGGACCGACAAAAGTGAATTCTTGGGTTGGATATTCGCAGTCTGCGGTTTCGCGTGTGGAATTCGATATTGATCCAAACTCTTCTCGTATTCTCCGTGAGCGTTATTATTTTGCTCCACCTCCGCCACCGGAAGTTAAAGAAACCTACAAATGGGAGGTCTCGTACGAATACGGCAGCGACACGGAAGTTGGCAAGTTGAAACGCATAGTCGCACAAGATAAAGACACGAGCAAAGATAGTAAAACCATGCGGTTCGAGATGACAGTCATTCACCGTGGTGATAAAATCCTGCTCGATAAATCGGAATACTACTTCGGCGGCGAACATTCATCGACTTATACTCCGGCGAAAGGCGCGAGTTAGGATAAACAAAATCGAATTTCCTTCTCAACTCGGATAATTATTAACGCGATTGCGAGTATGCGTTATCTTATTAGCATCTTCGAGCGATTCGAGTGGCGCGGCAGCTTGCCGCAGTTTTTTATGGGAATCGCCGAAATTCGTATCAATCGGCGCGTTTGCGTCGAACGGGATGTAGTTATGGACAAGATTATCGAATGTGTGCCGAATATAAGCGAAGGGCGCGACAGCGCGAAGATAGACGCGGTGCTCGACGAAGTGCGCGCCGTTAAAGGCGCGACGTTGCTCGACGCCGATCCGGGTGCGGATACGAACCGGACGGTTATTACGATTGCGGGTGCGCCGGAGCCTGTTATGGAAGCGGCTTTCCGCGTAGTCAAGCGTGCGAGCGAAGTGATCGACATGTCCACGCACAAAGGCGCGCATCCGCGCATGGGTGCAACAGATGTGTGCCCATTCGTGCCGATTAGCGGTGCGACTATGGACGATTGCGTTGAATACGCCAAGATTGTCGGCGAGCGTGTCGGTAGTGAACTGGATATTCCGGTGTACCTGTATGAATACGCGGCGTCAAGTCCGGAGCGTAAAAACCTTGCCGACATCCGCAAAG
Source organism: uncultured Planctomycetia bacterium (assembly GCA_964602075.1). GTDB lineage: Bacteria > 4484-113 > 4484-113 > JAGGVC01 > JAGGVC01 > JAGGVC01. The sequence goes on along the minus strand of CAZRQJ010000152.1, from coordinate 1,339 downwards.
GCGAGTATGAAGCGCTGCCTGAAAAACTCGGCACTGAATTCTGGAAACCCGATTTCGGACCCAACGAATTCCGTCCGAAGTGCGGGGCTACTGCAGTCGGAGCGCGAGAGTTCCTTATCGCGTTCAACATCAATTTCAACGCTCGCGATCATAAACGCGTGCATCGAATCGCGAAAATGCTGCGCGAGTCAGGCTATCCGATGCGCGACGAAAACGGCGCACTCGTGCGGGACGATGCTGGCGAAGTCGTGAACGCGCCCGGATTATTCCCGTTTTGCAAGGCGATGGGATGGTGGCTGCCCGACCGCCGCATTGCGCAGCTCACGATGAACCTGACAAACTACAAAGTCACCCCGCCGCATATCGTTTTCTGGAAAGTGCTCGAACTTGCACGTGAGCAGGGTGTCGTCGTTACCGGCAGCGAACTCGTCGGACTTATTCCGCTCGAAGCGATGGTTGAAGCCGGACGTTTCTTTGCACGTATACAGAAACGCTGCGAAGGTATGCCCATAGACCGCCTTATCCGCCTCGCGGTCCATTCGATGAATCTCGATGAATTCGGACCGTTCGATCCGAAGAAGAAAATCGTCGAATATGCGATTGACCACTCGGAACGACCTCTCGTTGCGCTTACAATTCGCGGATTCGCCGACGAACTTTCGAGCGATTCGCCTGCGCCGGGCGGCGGGAGCGTGGCTGCGCTTGCGGGAGCGATGGGCGCGGGACTCGCCGCGATGGTGCCTAACTTAACCGTCGGGCGGCGGCAGTTTCTCGATGACAAGGACGAACTGAACGCATCGTCAATCGAGGCGCAGACACTCAAGGACAGGCTGCTCAATGCGATAGACGACGACACAGCGGCGTTCAACAAACTTATGGACGCGTTCCGCATGCCGCAGGCGACCGACGAAGAGAAAGAGGCTCGCAAAGTGGTGATTCGCGAGGCGACGAAGGGGGCGACGCTCGTACCGCTGCAGACACTTCGTGACTGCACGCGCACGATTGAGCTTGCACGTGTGGCGGTGATGAAAGGCAATCCCAATGCGATGAGCGACGGCGGAGTTGCGGCGCAGGCTGCGCTTGCGGGTGCCGAGGGTGCATACTACAAC
>CAZRQJ010000152.1:0-220 GCA_964602075.1 uncultured Planctomycetia bacterium | reverse complement strand
TGCTGATTAACCTGTCGACGCTTAAACTCAAGAAGTTCAAAGCTGAAGTTGCGGAAGAAGCGGAGCGGCTAATTGCGTCGGCGCGTGCTGGCACGCGTGAAATCGCTAGCTATATCGAAACGACGCTCAAAGCGAAAATTGATGGCGAAAAGAAGGAAGAATCGACCGCAGCCGAAGCCAAACCTAAACCCGACAACGGCGAGCAGGAAGAGGACGCCGA
>CAZRQJ010000151.1:0-5378 GCA_964602075.1 uncultured Planctomycetia bacterium | reverse complement strand
ACTCGGAACGATAACTTGATTGACACGGATGATTTCCAACCTCAAAAAATGAATTCGGAAGATCGGCATATAGACGATGATGAGGCAGATCGTAAAACTCAATTTGAACCAAACAAACGTGTAAATACGCAATACGAGTTCCCGGCGTACAGTACATATACGAATAAACATTCCAGCGATACACGCGAAGGACATCGTTTTGTGGTTGCATCTTTCGGTTTAAGATTTGTAGCTTTCCTTGTAGATCTTGTGATTTTGAGTCTGATAACTCAAATTGCGGTAAAAATTGCAGATTTCGACGTCAATTCCTTGACCGGGAATCCCGCTCAAATGAGCAGGTTTATGGATGAGTATTTCAATTTCATTTTTTCCGGCAAAATGGGCGCACTTTTAACTGAATACATGGAGGGCTTCGTATTAGTTGCAACGTTTCAAATGGCTCTTGTTTTTGCCTACTATTTAATTTTTCACGCAATGTGCGGTCAGACTCCAGGGAAGTTTGCACTGGGTATAAAGGTAGTTCGAACTGATGGTACAGCGATCGGGTTCGGGAGGAGCTTTTTCAGATATATTATTTACTGGATAGGCGCAAGGTTTCTTTACATTGGCAGTTTTTGGGCTCTTTTTAACAAACAGGTTGCTACTTGGCACGACTTGGCGTGTGACACGCGTGTTTACAAGGTATCGTCGTTGGAGAGCGAAGAATTAGAACCATAACAAACATTGCCTGATGAGTTAGTTAACTAGGTTAACTTAACTTGCCAGATTAATGCAAGAGCGACTCCAATCTTATCGACTTAAGTGTAAGCAGGAACCTGTCCGTCTTTCACGTTAACCAATCTTGGGGTTGCAAGCGGGTTGCGCGCAATCATTTTCCATCTAACTTGTCTGACTGCTTTGCTTGACTTTTAAGTTAGGACTTGTTCGGGTAATAATCTCGAAGGAATTTGAACAATACCCTTGTTAATATTCAATAAGTCAGGATTGTTATCGAGAAAGTCTATCACGCTAGCTAAGTCAATAATTTTCCCTTCACAGTATAGTTCGTCGTAAATTCGAGATAGGAGTTCGTAATCCTCTTGGGTGTCAACAGTCAGTCGTATCTCCGGACGCGCGATGTATTCTGGTGTTGGTAAATCGGTCATATGAAACCCATGACTCCCAACCTTGTCGTGTAGATAGTATGTTACGTGCTTCCTGTGAATCTGATCTCTTGAGACGTAATCTAGTTTTTCTAGTGTACGCAAAGTGAATGTTTCTGATGAGCAACCAAAGGGCAAGCTCATCATGGACACGTAATCACAATTGGAGCAATTATTGATATATTCGATTTCTGCATCTATACAAGCTGGGTGTATCAGTGGATTATCTCCTGCGACTCTGACGATTAAGTCGGCTTGGGTAGTGAATGCAGCTTGAATAAAGCGGGCTAGAACATCGTTTACGCTGCCCCTTACTACATCAACTTTGCATCCACGGCAATATTCTGCTAGCGCATCGTCGCTGCTATCACTAGTTGTTGCAACACATATTCGGTCTATCATCTTTGCGCATTTGAGCCGTTCGATTACGTGCCATATAATCGGTTTGCCGGCAAGAGGTAGCGTTACTCTTCCATGGAGACGGCTGGAATTCGTACGCGCTTGAAGGATGATAACTTTCTGCATGCGGGATTCTCCTTACACTTGTGGATGTAAAAATAAAAAACTGGCAATCAAAGCGGATAAGCATCCACTTATATTATAGCAAATATTTTATTATTTGCAACCATACGCGATAATGGTCGCGACGGACGCTTAGTTGTCTTTTCGAAACGTGGATGGTATTAAGTTAGTCCTTCCGTTCAGTAGTAAATTTGTTTCTCGGTAAATGTATGGTGAATATGGAGCGCGAGATAGACATTAATCGCCTACTTGCGATGATGGTTGAATATAACGCGAGTGATTTACACATTAAAGCAGGAAGTCCGGTAATTTTTCGAATCAACGGCCGACTCGTTAAATCGCCTTTTATGGTGAAAGACGACAAAGAAGCGCGTCGTTTGATTTTTACTACATTGAAAGATACGATGATCGGAAGGCTGGAAACCGATCTAGAGCTTGATTATGCATATGAACTGCGAGGTTTGTGTAGGTTTAGAGTTAATGCATTTTTCCAAAACTCAACTATCAGTGCGAGTTTTAGGAAAATCCCATTATCTGTCCCGACGATAGACGAGTTGCAACTGCCCAATATGTGTAAGGAAATAGCAACATATCAAAACGGGCTTATCTTAGTATGCGGGCCGACCGGATGTGGTAAGTCAACGACATTGTCAGCGATAATCGACCATATAAACAGAACCAAATCGTTAAGAATAATTACAATTGAAGATCCTATTGAGTACATTTACACAGACAATCAATCGATGATCTGTCAGCGCGAGGTTGGACGAGACACCAAATCATTCCCGATGGCTTTGAGGGAAGTTCTTAGGCAGGATCCGGATGTGATCCTCGTTGGTGAGATGCGCGATTTGGAAACGATTTCACTGGCGTTAACTGCTGCCGAAACAGGACACTTAGTAATAGCGACTTTGCACACAAAAAGTGCAGCAAAGAATGTTGATAGAATTATTGATGTGTTTCCTGCTGATAAGCAACAGCAAGTTAGAGTGCAGGTATCTCAAACCTTACGAGCGGTTGTTTCGCAGACTTTAATCCCAACTGTTCGTGCAGCAGGCCGCGTACCGGCTGTCGAAATAATGATCGTCAACTCTGCCATTGAAAACTTGATCCGTGAAGCAAAAACATTTCAGATAAAGAACGTTATTCAAACAAACGCTAGAGCTGGAATGCGAACGATGGACATGGCGCTTGGGGAGCTTGTAGCAAAAGGCATGGTCACGATGGAAGAAGCAATTCATAGATCGGACAATATAGATGATGTCAGGGATGCTGTTTCACGTTTTAAGAGCGGAGATTCAGTGCATGACTCAAAGCCGCCTCTACGAGATAGCAAGGATAAGGACATGATTGTTACAACGATCAGTAAAGAGATAAGTGATAGAACTTTGTGATAGAATCTTGTTGATCTTTCGGAGCGAAATATGAAGGCACTAATTACAGGTATTACCGGATTCGCCGGAAGCCATTTAGCTGAACACTTGATAGCCGAGGGTATCGAAGTTTACGGAACTTTCCGTACTCGAAGCCCGCTAGACAACATCGTTCACATTCAAGACAAAGTTAAACTGATTGAATGTGAGTTGACGGACGCATTTAATGTGAGAAGGATTTTTTCAAATCTTACTCCGGACTATGTCTTCCATTTAGCTGCACAGAGTTTTGTAGCTGCTAGCTGGAAGAGCCCGCAGGATACGATAGTTAATAATGTAGTTAGCCAACTCAATCTTTTCGAAGCGATTGTCGAGAAGAGCATCAACCCGAAGTTTCTTGTGGCAGGTTCTAGTGAGGAGTATGGTCGTGTACGCGGCAGCGATTTCCCTATTACAGAAGCTATTCCCCTGAAACCACTATCTCCATACGGAGTTAGTAAAGTTGCACAAGACGTTTTAGGGTATCAATATTGGCAAACATATGGTCTCAATGTTATCCGATCCAGGGCGTTTAATCATACAGGACCCCGCAGAGGCGAGGTATTTGTGACTTCGAACTTTGCAAGTCAAATTGTCCAAATAGAACAGGGACTTAGAGACCCGATTATAAAAGTCGGAAATCTCGAGGCGGAGCGTGATTTCACGGATGTCCGTGATACGGTTCGAGCGTATATGTTATTGCTTCGCGATGGGCGTGTTGGAGATGTTTACAATATATCGTCAGGCAAAGCGAGAACGATCCAAAGTGTGCTTGATGCGTTAACCGCGTTAAGCAAGGTTGACGTAAGAGTTGAAATTGACGAATCTCGTCTACGTCCGTCAGACTTGCCGAAGCTTGAGGGTAGTTTTGATAAGATTAGGAACGCAGTAGGATGGGAACCAGAGATACCATTTGAAAAAACATTGAACGATCTTTTGAACTACTGGCGTGAACGTATCAAACGCGGATACAAACCAAGCGCTCAACGTTATTGATAATGAGCTTTTTTTCTTGATTATTTCTAGTTTTAAAAGGAGTTAATGATGGAGATGAAGTGGGAATTCCTTAAAAAACTGTGCGAAACACCGAGCCCGGCAGGTTTCGAATCTCGTGCTGTCGAAGTATTCCTTAATTATCTAAAACCCTACGCTAACACAACCTTCACCGATTCTTACGGAAGCGGTGTTGCAATCCTCAATCCCGAAGGCCGCCCGCGTGTTTATGTATGTGGACACGCTGACGAAATTGGATTCATTATAAATCACATCGATGAAAATGGATTTGCTTCTTTTCAATCTTTGGGTGGATGGGATTTAGTTGTAGTTCCCGGACGTCGTATAAATATTTATACATCAGACGGACGAGTTGTTCCGGGTGTTATCGGTTCAACCGCCGTGCATATGAAGGATGCTGAAGAAAGAAAAAAAGTTCTTGATATCTACAAGCTGTTCATAGACATTGGCGCACGTAGTGGTGAGGAAGCAAAAGAACACATTGCCATTGGCGACATAGCGGTAATGGATTATACGTTTACGGAACTTCTCAACGGCAGGTTGGTATCTAAAGCCCTTGACAACAAGATAGGGTGCTGGTGCGCTGCTGAAGTGCTCCGTACTTTTGCCGAAAGCGGTGAAAGCTGCGGCGCGTGCATCATCGCAGGAGCGAATGTTATGGAAGAAATCGGCGGTCATGGTGCAAACATGCTCGCTCAATCGCAGCGTCCCGATTGCGCCGTAGTGTACGACGTAACACAGTCAACCGACACCCCTGGCCTTGAGAAGTCTCGCTTTGGCGATATTCGTATGGGTAACGGTCCGGTCATATCGCTAGGAAGCGCAAATAACCTCGCTATGTTCAAGCGTTTCCACGCAGCAGCCAAATCTATCGATATGTCAGTACAGACAGAAATCAATGCAGCTCGTACCGGGACAGATGCCGACAGTGTTTTTCGCTCTAATGGAGGTATCCCTTCAATCGTGATAAGTCCCGCTGAACGATATATGCACACACCTGTAGAGATGGTTGAAAAAAGTGATCTCGAAAGTATCGTGAAACTCACTGTTCAGTTCATTAGGGATCTGAAATGTGACGAGAAAATTGCCTCCACTCCCTGGAGTCATTAGTTTTTCATTCGAACTAAAAAACGAAATCAACAAGTTGTTTGTTAGTGTCACACTGTCGATGTCTGCTGTTGACTGCTTACCCAGGATCAATGTGAATACATCATTTTATGAATATTCTTATGTCTTCAATGTAAGGGTAGATCTTCGCTAGTATTTATCTAGCAAAATAGCTCGGTTC
>CAZRQJ010000150.1:0-5420 GCA_964602075.1 uncultured Planctomycetia bacterium | reverse complement strand
CCGTATCGTTCACTAAACCTGTCGCAACGTAATCCGAAGAGCTAAGAAGTGATGAGTTATGCGGAGTTGCCGGAGGTGAGCCTGATGTTAGCGATACAAAGACGTTGTAACCTGCCAAATCGGTTTCAAGATTATCGTTCCAGTCTAGTGTAACGACTGTATCCCCGGGTGTTGCAGTCAGACCAGTCGGCTTTGCAGGCGGGTCGTCAACTGGTGTGGTGGGTGTGTATGAAACAGTGAAATCGTAAGCCGTACCTTCATTACCATCAGCGTCTATAGGTTTAAGCGTGTAAGTGATAAATCTATCATCTCCGCTGGGAGCATCAGAATACTCGAATACGGGCCAGCGTCCGTCTCGCCATCCATATTCACCGGATTCGGGACGCGGAAGTGTCGGCGCACCGCCGCTGCCGGGTATGAGCACTCCATCTCTATAAAGATTGTAACCGACCAGAGTGACCAAATAGTAGTTTGCGATAGGAGTTATATCAGCGATACCGATTTCACCCGATAGATCGCCGTCTATAACGGCAAGCGCTTCATTTTCTAAGCCAAGAACTGGTGTGAAATCACCGTACCATTGAACTTGCGCAAGGTAGTTTTGAGCGATTGGCGTAATATCAGGGATGCCGACATCGCCCGACAAGTCGTAATCACCGTTTAATCGTTCTATGAAACGAAGCAGGAGCGACGAATCGTTCTTTGTTTCCGACAGAATCATCTGCGGTTTATTGACTTCACCAGTCGGCGGTGATGACTTTACACGCGGCTGCCCTGTCACTGGGTCAATTTTCCCTGCAGCAATAAGCAAGTCGGTCAATCTCGTCGCGAGTTCGTTTTCTATCGTTCTAGTGTCACTGCGACTCACCGGGGGCTTGTTTAATCGTGACTCGATACTGCAAGCAACGACAAGAATTGAGAATACAGCAAACAAACATAGAGCGTAAACCTTGTTCATAAGTCCATCCCAGAATAACGTTTATATTTTAACGCAATTGTTACAAAAGCAAAGCTTAAAAATGATATGATTTTCTGTTTGTTGAGTTTTGTGCAGATGCGATTTAGGGATATAATTCGTAACCTCGCGCTATGCGTGAGTGGGGTGGAGCAATGCGATTTTTCATATTAGCGCACATTTTACCGATGTTTTTGCTGGTTGTTGTTTATTCATCACCGGTTTTTTCCGCGGAAGTTTCATTTACGACACGTAACATAGGTGGAATCTCGTGCCAAATTGTTGAGATTCCGATGCAGGGGCGCGCATATCGCGTGGATGTTGCTGTTGCACAGAATTTTCCCGGAACCGAAGAACCGTTTGCGGATATGGTAACGCGTGTTAAACCGATAGCTGCAATCAACGGAACATTTTTCGGCATGAACAACCTACTTCCAATCGGCGATATTGTGAAGGACGGCAAGTTAATCCACTTCGGCGGTTTAGGCACTGCTGTCTGCCTGACTAAAAACAACGATGTCGTGTTTGTTGACGTACCAATGTGGTCGCACATGGATTGGTCACGCTATTTGACGGTGATCGCTGCTGGGCCGCGTTTAGTAACAAACGGGAATATAACGGTCAATCCTCGTGCACAAGGTTTCAGTGATCCGCGCGTGCTTAGTAAAGCCAATAGAGTGGCAATCGGTTTGACAAAAGAAAATGAAATGCTCTGGGTTGTTGTTAAGAACGAAATATCTCTCGAAAAATGTGCCGAAATAATGGTGCTTCTGGGCTGCAATGAAGCGATGAATTCGGATGGCGGTTCAAGTCAAGCTCTATATTACAAAGGAGAAATGAAGGTTCCAGCGGGTAGATATCTGACAAATATTATGTACGTCAAGTCATACGATGTTGCCGGCGCTGATGCTTTTAGTCAAGTAACAGGAAGCGTCGAGCAAGGTGTTGGAGCCGAGCAGCATTATAAAAAGGGGCTGGCTTTCGCTTATTCGCAAGATTGGGTTAATGCAATCAGAGAATACAGAATCGCAACCGGTCTCGATCCTAATCAAGCAGCGTACTATAACGCTCTCGCAAACGCATATTCTGCGATAGGAAACCAACCTGAACAAGCGATTGCACTAAGACAAGCCGGTAAGATATACATTTCGAAAGGTATTATTGACATCGCAGTAAAGAAGTTCTTACAATCAATAAAGCTCAAACCGAACGATCCGGAAACATACCGCAATCTAGCGCTAGCATATGTAGAGATGGGCGAACTCGAAATGGCGTCGAAAATGCTAAAAGAAGCAGAGAAGTACGCTTTTGCAAACGCGGCGGTTGCTTCACCCCAAGCGCTTGGCTATAAGAGTTTCGATGTTTCATCAGATAGCACTTTGGACGGTAACAGCGAAACCGACTGGCAAACGATGTTTCCAGAAGATGAGGACGAGGTTGAAAGTTATGTTGTTCTTACACCAGACTTACCTAACGATGAGCCTCCATTTACGGTATTCAAGGGCGTTTTGAGCGATGATAGTTACAAAGAAAATAATTTGGCTTTCACGCTAATATGGCAAGACGGATGGTCTGCCGAGGTTGTTTCGGACAAAAGACTAATCATTCTGTCACACGGAGTCAACCCTTACTACGGCACTTTACAGTCTTTTTGGGTAGGGGAGAACGAAACGCTTAAAGCCTTCGAGCAACGATTCATCAGCGATAGATATAAAAGCGAAATCGGACGCTACGAAACCACTGTTGGCGGGTATCCTGCGCTGCGAACTCTTTACGAGGAAATCGTAAACGGTCGTTCAACCGGACAGCAGTTTTTTTATGTTAAAAGAGACCGCTGGATTATAGTTATTAGCTTTATGACTTATGCCGAAAATTATAGTGACGCCGCTCCTCTGTTTGCGTATATAGTAAAGAATTTCGAGTTGGAGTAATGAAACGTTCAATCCATGAACGGGTAAAGCAGTATCCTTGTGTGGTGTAATATCGCCGTCACGGAGTACCGTGTCACAATGGTTTTCCTAATCCGTAATTACGCAAAGCGGGTCGCCGATGACGACTTCGCACCACGAGATGTAACGGAGTGAGCGGTAGAGCGCATCTACAGAGTTGTCGCCTTTAAGATATTGCACAAACGCTACGCTTTCATCGCCACAGGCATCGCTCCAAGGCTCCCATACGTTGCCGATACCGCACGTCCCTCCCATTCGGATGAAGTCGGCGATAAGCCCTTGTCCATTTCGGTTTGGTACTGGTGGAACAGAATCGTTATAATTAAATGAATATCCGTTGAAGCTTTCATAGCTGATAAACATGGCTCCGGGGCGATAATCAAAGTCTAGGTCGTTCAAAATGTACTCTGCGCCGCTTGGCCATCCGCCGTGATGTATACCATGTCCGCAGAATCCTACGACATTCTGCGATATTGAATCGTCAGCGATAGATTCAGCGGTTAAGCGTAGATCGGTATTATCCCCTTTTAAATTGGCATTGTAGTTTGTCAGTACCGTGGTTGCACTTGGACGTCCGTCAGCAGTTCTGTCGTGCATCATGTCGTATTCTCTACTTGGATGATCGTCAAGAATGATATAACCGTCTGTGTTCCCATTAGCAGCTTTCGAGCGGTCAACGATAAGTTTCACTTCATCAAGCGTGTATGCGTCAAGGCGGGAGACAAGGTATGAAATAGTGACATCCTGATATTCGCCATACAAATTACCCTTATAGTTGTGTGTAAAAGGTTCAAATGGAGTTGATACAGGTGTTACTTCCGCTCTAAATGGATTGACAGATCTTCCCGGAACGTCATAATCTTCAAAAAGGAGGCATAATTCGGAATCAACGCTCGCCCAGTCGAGATTGGTGTAGTCAGAGCCGCTAACATTGTTGATCTTCAGCGGTACACCTTTACACAAAACGATGTAACTAATAACGTTTTTCAATCCCGAATTTGTTAAAAACGTTTCCAGATCTGCTCGTATAGTGTTTGTGAAATAGTCTCTTGAAATAACTTCAATGGCACCTTCTGTATCTCCAGTTATAGGATCGTTCCAGTCGAAGCCAACCACATTATCCGGTGCAATACCTCGTCCGGTATCGGGAGCCATATAGTATTCAGCTACAGAGCGGCTCAATTGATGAACTGTCATGTCCCATCGTGTAATGAACGTTTCGTTTGTATTATAAACGACTAGTATATCGGATCTGCCAATTACAACATCTACAGTGTGTGTTGCGGGTGCGCTTGCTACGCCGTGACTGTCAACAACGACAAGCGTTACGTTGTAAGTCCCCGCGCTGGGCCATGTGTTGTGAACTATGTCGGTTTGGTCTGTAACTTCTTCAGGGCTTCCGTCGTCCCAGTTCCAGCGATATTCGACGATTGAGTCTCCAGAATCGGGGTCCGTACTACTTGCACCGGAAAATATCCCGTAAGTAGGCGAATCGTATCCGTACAACATTTGCGTCGGTCCGTCGACGACCGCGATCGGCGGATTGCTTGTATATGCTTCGAGAACCGTTTCAATTCCGCTTTCTTTACCGAGCGGACTTATCGAAGTAATCGCAAAGTAATACTGTGTAGATGTGTCAAGTCCATTAAAAATATGCTCGGTCGCGAGCGGCGCATTTGTGTATGAGCCGTCGAGCGTATATGCGGCAAGATCGGTTCCTCCGATCGTACTCTTCCAGCAATAGATTTCAGCAATCAAAGGGTTTGTAGGAGTGTCCCAAGTAACAGTCGCGCTGTTCGGTGTTACTCTTGAAACAGTTTGATTGCTCGGCGCGGGTGGATTTGGAGGAGTGTCTGTGAACGCATGAATCGGGTCGGGAACAACGCTGTCGATTGCTTCGGTGCTTGTTGTAGTGATAACAAAGTAATAATCTGTAAGAGGTGTGAGATCGGCAAAAGTGTGCGATTTCGGGAATGGCGCTGTGTCGTATGTAGCGTCGAGTATGTAGCTGCCAAGGTCAGTCCCTCCAACTTCACTTCTCCAGCACTTTACCTCTGCAACAATTGGACTCGTTATGTCATCCCAGCTTATCGTCGCAAAATCTAAATCGAGTCCAGTTAACCGCTGATTTGCGGGTATTGGCGGAAGCGATGGAGTATGCGTATAGTCGAATTCTGCATAAGTTTCACTACCGGCTTCTACGCCTTCAGGTCCTACCGGTACGACTCGTACTCGGTAATCGCCATAGCTTGCGAGCGATACACCGATAGCGTAAATGTTGAGACGTTCTGAATTGTCGGCTTCTCTGCGTGTAATCGTCGTTGTAGATGTGCCGATTTTAGTGTAATCGTATGCGCCGCCGCCAGTGTCGATGCCAATATACACATTCCAGCCAGTCAATAGCGTTAAGTAATTGTTAGCGATGGGCGTAATATCGGGAATGCCTATCTCGCCTGATTGATCGCCGTCCACTACCTCAACAACTGATCCGAAGGCGGTGCCGTAGTACAATGCGA
>CAZRQJ010000149.1:0-5429 GCA_964602075.1 uncultured Planctomycetia bacterium | reverse complement strand
TTGATTCTGCGTGAAGACGATATCATCGGTATTGTCGAGCAATAGTCGGGTAAAGTCCGTAAATTTTTACTAGAATCCACAGGAGGAAACCATAATGGCAGCAAAAGAACTTAAGTTTCATGAAGACGCGAGAGCGAAACTCGTTGCGGGTATCGATGCGGTTGCAGAAGCGGTTAAGATAACGCTTGGACCACGCGGCCGCAACGTAGTTCTCGACAAAAAATGGGGAAGCCCAACGATCACCAACGACGGTGTTACTATCGCTAAAGAGATCGACCTCCCCGATCGTTTTGAAAACATGGGTGCGCAGCTTCTGAAAGAAGTTGCCTCGAAAACCAACGACATCGCCGGTGACGGTACAACTACAGCAACTATTCTTGCACAGGCAATCGTAAAGGGTGGTCTACGCTATGTTGCAAGTGGCTCAAACCCGATGCTAATGAAGCGCGGGATCGAGAAGGCTGCGAAGACAATAAGCGAACAGCTTCTAAAAAATGCGGTCAGTATTAAAGACGACCGGAACAAGATTGCACAGGTCGCTGCAATAAGCGGTAACAACGACATTGAAATAGGCGAGCTTATCGCAACTGCGATGGAGCAAGTTGGAAAAGACGGCGTAATTACCGTTGAAGAAAGCAAGAGCGCTGACACCAAAATTGAACTTGTCGAAGGTATGCAGTTCGATCGTGGCTATTTGAGTCCCTACTTCATTACCGATCAGGAAGCGCTTGAATGCAACCTAGAGAATCCCTACATACTTCTCTGGGAAAAGAAGATCGCAAATATTCAGGAACTCGTTCCCGTGCTTGAGCGCGTAGCTAAAGCAGGTCGTTCTTTAACAATTATTGCTGAAGATGTCGAAGGTGAAGCTCTTGCGACACTTGTCGTAAACAAACTTCGCGGTACACTTTCGGTTGTTGCTGTTAAAGCTCCCGGCTATGGCGATAGGCGTAAGGCAATGATGGGCGACATCGCTGTGCTTACCGGCGGTCAGTTCTTTACTGAAGACCTAGGCATTAAACTTGAAAACGTAGAACTTCACGATCTCGGACAGTGTTCAAAAATTAAAATCGACAAAGAGAATACAGTCATTATCGAAGGTAAAGGTCAAAAGAAAGACATCAAGGGACGCATTAACGTAATCAAGGCTGAAATTGAAAAATCGACAAGCGACTGGGACAAGGAAAAGTTACAGGAACGCCTTGCGCGTCTTGCTGGTGGCGTCGCAGTTCTCAAAGTCGGTGCAGCGACAGAGACCGAGCTTAAAGAGAAGAAGCATCGCTACGAAGACGCTTTAAGCGCAACTCGTGCAGCAGTCGAAGAAGGAATAGTACCCGGTGGCGGAGTTGCCCTGATTAATGCAGCTGGTGCACTTGACAAGCCTATAAAGGAAATGACAGAACACGATGAACGCCTCGGTATGGAGATAGTTCGTGAAGCCCTATACATTCCTGCTCGTCAGATTGCGCACAACGCAGGTGTAGAAGGCGGAGTTGTAGTTGAAAAGATTAAGAACAGCAAAGTCGGTCACGGCTTCAATGCGTCAACAGGTATTTTTGAAGACATGGTTAAAGCCGGTATCATAGACCCTGTTAAAGTTACTCGCAATGGTTTGCTCAACGCTGCGTCTATTGCTGCGATGATTCTCACCACCGAAGTTCTTGTAACAGAGAAGCCCGAAGCTGTAAAACCTGCTATGCCAGGTGGAGCGCCAGGCGCAGGCATGGATATGGATTATTAGACCAAGCGTTAACGGAACGCTGCGCTTATACGGCGTGCTGAATAGTTAAGACACGGGGTGGGTAACCGCCCCGTTTTTTTTCGCTTAGTAAAGACAGACTGATTGCGCATAAGGTCAAAAATGGTGGCACTAAGCCGCCTGTTTTCGATAGTAGCGAGTTAAGCGCAGATGACGTTATAAGGTTCCACGATCGTATTCTCTCGCAAACTCGACATACGGTTCGCTACACACGCCTGATGCGATCATCGCAGCTTTCAGTTCGGTGGACTCCATAAACTCCTGCGCTGTTTCTTCGCTCTCCCACTCGAAAATCAAAGCGATATCGTTTGGGTCGTTGATCGCGTGCAATATGCGATAACTTCTTTCACCGCCTTCTCTACGAAGTACGGAAAAGTTATCGAAAGCAACCTTCCAAGTTGCGTAGTCATTGACTTTATGTTTTACGAATACTGTTATCACGCTTCACCTCTATAATTGTGTTAAAGAACAGCATGTCTTACCCGAACAATCGAATGGATATCGTATGACGATTATAGGCTTGAAACCCGTACAACACATTCAGATTTGTTACTCAATCCACTTTGTTTAATCATGGCATAACTGTGAATTGGTGTGTTTCAAGGATTTCAGTTTCAATCATACTTCAGAAAGCGAGCTATCAAACAGTGTTTTCTTAAATCAACATGTTTCAATCTCACGTCAGTAGTTGTATCTAATCGAACCTCGTTCTAATCCAAGTGCTTACTTGATCAAGGATTATTACTGCGACTAGGATAATCAAGAAAGCGGTAGAAGCCTTACCGTAAGCCATATTCTTAATGTACTGGTCTAGAATGAAGCCGATTCCGCCTGCGCCAACGATACCGATCATAATGCTCATTCTAATATTCATATCCAAACGGAATATGCTCAACGATATCATCTGCGGCAAAACTTGCGGAATAACACCGAACCAGACTACTTGCATTGGATGTGCGCCGACTGCTTCAAGCGCTTCAACCTGTTTGCGGTCAATATCTTCTATTACTTCGCTGTAAAGTTTGCCGAGGCCGCCGATACTGTGAATCGCAAGTGCAAGCACGCCTGCAAACGGACCGACACCAACAAGCAGTACGAACAATAAAGCGAATAATATCGGCGGGAATGTGTAAGTAAACAGGTAGATACCGCGTGTCGAAGCATACACAACTCGTAGGTATGGACTACCTTTGGTCAGATTTACCGAGCCGAAAAACGACATAGGAAACGCGAAAACAACCGCGATTATCGTGCCGGCAAGGGCGATTTCGATAGTCAGCCACATATCGAGCAGCAATTTTTTTACGACTTTAGGTGAAAAGTCAGGCTTCGATATTTCGCGTAACGCATTCTTTGTGCTGTCGCTTGCTCCCCAGACTTTTACCCATTCCGATTTGCCTGTTTCGTGATTTACAACCGCAACTCTATGCTTGAGGAAATCTAGCGAAAAATCGGTGTCTATAAAACTTTTTATGCAGAATGAAACGAATAGAAGCGCGATCATAAAGTATATGAACGACTTAACGCTAAAGCGAGCCTGATTCAAACTACTTCGCTTGTTGCGCTTATTTCCATTCTTATTGTTAATGCCATCGTTCATTGTTTATGTCGTCAGTCCGTGTATTCTTCGCCGTATATCGATTTTAGTACACTTGTTGTTAATCCATTGAGATCGCCGTCAAATACGACAACGCCATCACGAATACCTATAACGCGTTCGGCAACCAATCGCACTAACTCGACGGCGTGTAGATTCAGGAGTACGGTTCGATTGTCCTCACGACAAATGTCCACAAGGTGCTGTAAAACACTTTTAGCGATGACGGGATCGAGATTGGATACTGGTTCATCCGCCAGTATCAGAGGTGGATTCTGAACGAGTGTGCGCGCAATAGCGACTCTTTGCATTTGTCCACCAGATAACTGACTTGCGGGTTTCAGTGCTTCATTCAATAAACCGACACGTTCAAGCGCTGTGTACGCACCATCGCGCTCGTCTTTCGTGAAGTAAAAAAATAGGCTTTCTGGCACGTTTTTATATCCGAGTCGACCGAGAAGCACGTTATGTAGAACGGTCAGACGCGGAATCAGGTTAAACCCCTGAAATATCATACCGATTTGACGTCGAAGACGCCTGGCACTCTTCATGCCTTTCCTGACGTTGAAACCAAGCGTATTAATCGTTCCGTTTGTTGGAAAAATCAAACCGTTGATGCAGCGTAGAAGTGTGGATTTGCCAGCTCCAGATGGACCTATTATCGCGGCTATTTCACCGCGGTTTACGCTTAAAGTAACGGCGCGCAACGCCCGCGTTCCGTCGGGGAACTTTTTCGACACGTCGCTGCAACTTATAACCTGTTCGGTCACGTTTGTGAGAATAGCATAAAAGTGATGCAGACATCGCGTGTGCAATGTGAAAATTAGCTTCTCATAAGCGTATGTTCAGACAATAAAATATGTTAGCGAATGTTGTTCTAGAAGAGTTTAATCAAACACCTTCAAGTTTCTGTACAATCTCGTCTACAACCCAATCCGGAGTTGATGCGCCGCTTGTAATGCCTGCGATCATATGCGGTGAAAATCTGGAAATGTCCAACTCTCCGACGCGCTGAATAAAAAGCGTGTTTGTATTGACGGCGACGCATTTGTCGTATAATTTGCTGCTGTTGCTCGAATTTGGGCTGCCTACGACAATCATGACATCAACTTGTCGAGCAACTTCAACGCTTGCATTCTGGTTCATAACAGTATGATTGCATATTGTCTTGAGCCATTCTGCCCCAGTTTCAATTTCGACATCCCATTGTCCGTATTTCGCTTCGAGTAGTTTGATCGCATGAGTGTATTTATCGGGTTCGAGTGTTGTCTGCCCAACAATTCCAACACTTTTATACATCGGCAGGTTTGCGATATCCTCGTCAGTTAAAACAACATACGGGTTTGAAAGCCAACTTACAAGACCGACGATTTCCGGGTGGTTTTTTTTTCCTACAATTACAACCGCAGGATGTCTTCTTTCGAGGTCGAGGGCTTTCATTCTGACTTTTTTCACAATCGCGCACGTGCAATCTACAAGTTCGTTTGCGGTACTGACAAGTTTTTCTATTTTGTTGCGTTCTTCTCCGTGCGTTCGTAAGACAACTGTTTTGTCTACTAAACCGTCAGGCGATTTTACTGTGTTTATCCCACTAAGTTCAACACGAGCGACCACGTCTTCATTGTGCACAATATCGCCCAGTATTACGATTTCACCGTTCTGTGCCAAATCTGATGCGCCTAATTCCATAACAGTGTCATAAGCCTTACGGACACCGTGACAGAAACCCATCCTGTTAGCGAAAACAACCTTCATGTGAGCCTTATATTACCGCGTGTGTTGCGAAGTTGTTTTCACTTTCTTTTACATTGATCAAAGCAAGATTAGTGATTAACTTTTCTATAACTAGCCTAAGTGTTACTTCGCGATACAAAAACGCCGTGTTAGAATCGATTGTCTTTCTATGGAGCGTGAGCAATGCCCACATTAGAACCAGTTGTTTCCGAACCGGAGTGTACCTTTGAACCGCAAGGACGGCTTGACATTGCCGCCGTTCGCAAGGATTTTCCCGCGCTCGCTCGACTTGTGCGCAACGGCAATCCCCTAATATACTTAGACAGCGCTGCGCGCAGC
>CAZRQJ010000148.1:516-5463 GCA_964602075.1 uncultured Planctomycetia bacterium | reverse complement strand
CAACAGGATTTGAATCGGCTGGTTTTGAGCCTGATGTATCTATGGAACAGAATCCAACTAGTTCTTCATAACCTGTATGCGAGATAAGACTCTCCGTACCAGACAAGTTGACCAAACCAAAAAGTCCTGAATCGATTTGTGTTTTCGCGCGCTCCCAATACATAGTTGTAAAGAAATCGTCCATCAGCATCCAGCTCATAACCTTTGCGCAAACAATCGTATCTTCTACTGTCCAAGCGCGCGGCGCACCACAAACAATAAATTCCATAGGTAGTTCTGCACAATTTGCTATGTAGAAGTTTACACCAGCCGTGTACGCTTCAATCAACCCACGTTCTTCATCGCTGTAAAGTTTCAGGCTCTCTTCAGCAACTTCATCTAATCGCAACCTCCGCATGGTTCTGTCGCTTTCTAAATAGCCGTCCCCTACCATCTCGGCAAGCTCACCGCGCCCAAGCCTTCGCGTCACATCCAACTGCACCAGCCGATGGTACGCCTGAACATACCCTGCGCCAAAATACGCTGCTTCGATTGAATCCGCGTGAATTGTAGGAACTTCAAACTCGTCTAATTTGATTTCTAGATCTTTATAAGGACATCCACGCGGAAGTGCGAGTTTTTTCATCGGCGTTATAGCCGACCCAAGAAGAAGAAAACAAACCGCAATAAGAACAACTAGCCTAACAAATTTGATCATAACGCGTAGTATTATGCCATTAGTGAAGTGATTCATGTGCAATAAAAAAGGGCGGATTTCTCCGCCCTCATCGTACGCTTAAAAACTACTTCACGGTGATAATGTAATTCCGAATGCTCTTAACCACTCAAACATAAGAAATTGAATACGCCCAATTAGAAGAGACATACGCGCCATAACGGTATAACCGAAAGCAGCACCGAATGTAATCATCAGAACGTAAATGCCGATTTTGCTCAATCCACCCACAGCACCCTTATGTTCAATACTGAAGAAGAAATACACCAGCACACAGAATGTTCCAATCATCAAGGCTAATGTATCTAAACCTTCCATAAACGAACCCATTGTCATAGCGTTTGTAGCTGGGTTCACAAACGAAATCGCGGTGGTTGCTGCTACGAGTTGAGTCAGCATAACACCGTTAATCACCATCGGAAGGTTGATGCCTGCGTAACCGCCTATGTAAAATGCAAAACTGATTCTTGATAACCAAGCAACTTTGGGAATCAAGCGCAAGATTATGAAAATACCCAGTAACGCAGGAATGAGAACTGCATATTCTGCTTTAGGAAAAGTAATCAGTGCAGGATTTGCTGGGTCAAACGCTTCCGGCGGTCCCATAGTCGGAATGATTTTTTCAACTAAATTCGGCCGCATGTAATTGAACCATTGAATATTGACGTAGTAGCCAACTGCAATTCCTAGATAAAGGTGTTCGCCAAACTTAAAGAAAGGATTGTCCTTAAAGATAAACGAAAACATCATCAAGGTAAGGAAGCCTGCGATAATTACTCCGATAATCTCGATGTTCATCTCATACCTCCTCTCTTCATAGTTATTACATATGCAATATTTGCAAAAACGATAGCTAGAACAAGAATTACATGAACGATACTTTGAGCATCCATTCCTGCTGTAGCTAAATCGGGTTTACCGGCGAGGACTTCATATTCTGCGGCTCCTCGCAGCCCGCCAAGCAGACCACGAATCTGACCACTGTTCAAATATGGATAGTATTGGCTCGCGGAAACTGCTGTGCATCCAACTGCAAGCGGGAACAGGTAGTTCTTCTGACCGTAAATTATCCACCAGTCAACCGTGTTGCCTGCACCGATCTCTACCATATAATCCAGATCCTTAATGCTGTCAAGATTTGCAAGGATTGGCATAGTCGCAGTAGATTTGTTGAACATATCGGTAGGAAATGTGCCTTTAAGGTCTTGACCTGAACCGAGAATAACCGCCGTTCCTCCCGGTTTGTACCCTAGATTAACAAAGTCTACTCCGTCTTTGATTTCTTTTCCTTCAGCTTTCAGTTCTGCGCCAACACTGTCGAAAGCTTCAACGATCAAATTCGGCCCGCCTGGCCAAAGCGTCATTGCAATCACTCGCAGATCTTTGTGGAAACAATGTCGCATAAGCGCTTTCGCCATCGGCTGTAATTCAGGCTGGCTCGCCGGATCATAGTCCATTGCGATCCATACAAGCGCACCAGGTTCTAATTTGTCGATATCGTCAAATACCGACTGCACTTCCGCAGAAGTTTTCATCGGTAAACCCATCGGCGCGAGGAGCGGTACAACGACACCAATTGTAAGAACTAGGTAAATAATACGTCGATCTAAACTGAGAAATGACTTCCAGAACTTCATCAGTCGCCACCTCCCATGTAGGTGCGCTCAATTCCGAACAGAATTCTCAATGCTATCGCTATCTGCGATAATCCAACACCGAGCATAATCCCTCTCTGCCCTGCTGTATTAAGAACATTAAGAATCCAGTCGGAAATAATCGGGAACTTCGACCACATAGCTTCTCCAAGCGGTACACGGCCTAACATTACAAGAATAGCCGCAATTAGAAGCATAGTCGCTTCCGCATTGCGCGCTCTAAATGCTCTAAATGCTGCAGATGCAACGAAGAACCCAAGAATTGCAAACATTGTCGACTGCATGGGCACCATTAAATTGATATACATCCAATGGAAGTATGTCCCTGCTTCTAATGGAGAACCCGTATCGGAAACGTATCCCGAAATTAGTCCCGCTATCAACATCGTGATAAATCCCGCATACGTTACAAAGCTGAATGCAAAGCCGGGTTGGCGGCGTTTGATTCGATGCCAGTGGTAACGCAGAAGCGAGAGGATTCCAAGTATTGCTGAAAATCCTGCGATAATGATGACCCACTCGATGAACTTGTTGTAAATATCTTCCGATATTGGATGGGGAATGTAATATCGGATGAGCATCGCCATACCCATCACAAACGCAAGGATTATGGGAAACTGTCTTCGCATAAATATTACCATTTCATCCTCCTACAGCGCTGCGAAAATATTATGCACAAAATCGAGTCCGTCAACCTGAAGCCAAACTCCCAGACTCACCAACAACGTGCCGAAAAGAATGACGATCATCAAGAACAACTTGCCTACGTCCTGCCCTTTTAAACTTCCCAACAAAAGCGGCTCGCGCGAAAGATATGCGCTCGCAGCATAAAGTTCCTCTCCGATTAGCGTATAGTCGCAAGCTGTGATGAAGAAAGGCAGTTGCGCTAAGCTATCGGTTCCTGCAATCTGTATAGCTCCTGTCATAGCACCAGTTTCAGCTAGGAGTAAAGACTCGGCATAGTAATATCCCATAAAGAAGTTAGCTGCAGGTTTATCACGAAGCATTATACCGTTCACGGATGCCGTATAACTGAATTGGTCTTCCGTCAAGAAGAAAACCATATCCTCATTGTACCTATCCGGACGCCCCGCCTCTGTATACGCTTCTTTCACCGTTTCTTGATTGACCGTCATGACGACAGGATCACGACAAGGCACGATTAACGTGCTCTCGTACTCGGCAATCTTCTTAGCTACCTCGCCGAGGATATTTATCGCCGCAAGAGTTGCCAAATCCGCAAGTGTTGTCATACCTGTGAGATATAGAATAGGTTTACCCATTTCAGTCGCGCGACCTATCGCCTCGTCAACAGCTTCCAAACCGTTGATTCTGCGGATAAACAAATTCTTGTCGCGACGCGCTCGCGCTATGAAGGAAAGAACTACCGCACCATAGATAATTCCAAGAATCAGATTGTTACTTTTTACGCTATTGTACCAGCCGGTTTTGGTTGTTACGGTGTATTCGGTAGGATAGTAGTAAACCGATGCACGAGCCCTATCCCACTCTGACTTGGCTTCATCCATCGTATAACCGAGTGCAGCAAGCGCTTCTTCACTAGCGGTAATGGATTCCGAAAATGCATCAAGTTGTTCTTGTCGCTTCCGACGCAACTGCTCAAAAGCTCTGTTGTGTATAGCGTCGTTCAATTCAGCGGTTATTTTGGTAATAACGGCCAGTTTGCTTTTTGCCGCCATGTATGACGGTTCCAAATCTGGCGGTACAATCCCGATTCGCATCTTGACCTCTTGATTTGGCTCAAAACCCTCTATTAAGAGCCATCTCCAACCGGACAATACACTGTCATCGAATCCCCAATACTGGGGGGAACCCGCCATCGGTTTGATGTTTTTTTTAACATCATCAAACTCAATCACCCTCGTATCGTTTATCAAGAATACGAGGTGCGCAGCGCGAACATTCGGAGCAGTCCGTTTGTACGTTGGTTTAAAATCAGAAGGTCTTTCCTGCCAGCAAAGCGTAACAGCATTACCTTTATCATTTGGCAAGTCGCGTAACTCAAGGCCTAAAGGTAATCTCACGTTGCTTGGATCAAAGGAATTGGGTTTACTGACAACCGAGGGAACAATCTCCGTTGTTTCATCAACAACAACTAAGTCAGCACTCGTTGTTGCCGATTCGCCACTTTCAGTAGTTTGTGCTTGCTCTTCTTGAGTTTTGTTTCCTGATTGTTCAGTCGTCTCTGATTCGCCTTCATCCGAAGCCTCAACGTTAGTGTCTTCGGTTGGCGGATCAGCTTCTGGTTCCTGCGCTAAGATTGGTGCTATGAACACCATAAGCACAAGAAACGCGAGCAAATAAAGAAGCCCTTTACGTTTCACCTTTCCCTCCTATAAATGTGGGATTAATCGAATCCAGCTAAAAATCCCAACTCGCATGATTAACGAGTCGAAAGCAATTCGTCAAATAGATAGCACCAACTAATCTTCGATCATTTCGACGTTTGCACGAGGAATAACAATTCCAACGCCGTCGCCAAACTCAACCTCAAGAATACGAACCTTCGTCTCGCTCTCAACAGCGGTCGGCTGATGAGGTAACGACTTCACATGT
>CAZRQJ010000148.1:0-451 GCA_964602075.1 uncultured Planctomycetia bacterium | reverse complement strand
CTTCTAGAACCTCGATTTCGCCATCCGCATATGGAATGATAATTTCCGGACGAATTACGCCTGCTCGAATTTGCGTAGCGCCGCTGATTGAAGCTCGCTGATTTGCGCGCTCTTTCAGTAGCGCTAGACTCTTTGGTGCCATTGGAATTTGTCCGAATCCTTCTGTAACTACAAGTGTTGTGCCGAGGGTTTCAGTCCCCGTGATCGCAACTCCTAGATCGTAGCCTAGTATATCTTTGAGGTCTTTGTCGTGGAATCCGCCTACGACAACGCCATTCACACCAAGTTGACGCGCTTTCTTATATGCACTTGCGGTAATCAACGAACCGCCAACGATAATCTTGCCTTTATGCTCGGGCTTGATCATTCCTTCTTCAAGCACTGTATCAGCGGAATCAGTTAGCAAAACTAGTTCACCATTAGCTTCACCGCAAATCCCGAAAATACCCTG
>CAZRQJ010000147.1:0-5540 GCA_964602075.1 uncultured Planctomycetia bacterium | reverse complement strand
GACAAATTCGCGATGCTAATACACATATGCTAAGTGCAAAACTTGCCGAACTACGATTGCCCCAAATGAATCTTGGTGTTGTACCTGACAGCAAGAACGCACTGGTTTATGAGATAAATAGCGTAATCAGACAGGTTGACGGATTAATTGTGACCGGAGGCAAAGTTAAAGGCAGGAAAAGATATCTTGAGGAAACAGTTGAATCTTCAGGAGAGTTAGTCATTAACGGTGTTTGTATGAACCCAGGCGGTAGTTTTAGTTTCGGTTTGTTTGAAGGAAAGCCTGTCTTTGCTCTTCCAGGGTCACCCGCTGACGCGCTTCTAACATTTGACATTTTTGTAAAATCAGGGATCCAAAAAATGATGGGCGCGAGAGATTTCCGTCAACCGATTCGCAATGGTGTGCTTGCAGGTACTATCAATCTTGATTGTGACAAAGACTCATTTTTATGGGCACGTTTTGAAGTTGGCGACGATAGAACTTTCAGGATTATTCCGCTCACTAATTCCTTAGATGTTAACTTAGCCGATACGATTCGAGCTAGTTGTATTATCAAGCTTCCAGCAGGAAGACATTCTATGGTATATGGCGATCAAGTGAGTTTTATTGCTACTAGCCCAGACAGATTGCTGACGCCGCCAATGTTCTTACCTCAGCACAACGATGATAGAAAAGCGGAGAACTATAGAGCGGATTAGGCGGAGTTTGTTTAACAGAGTAATACTCTGCTAACACCTTGATATTCTAGTACGCTAAACTGCTGTTGATCTTGTTTGGAGGATTTATGCATAAAGTTATCTCACTTGTACTGGTTTTGTCTCTATTGTCAGCATCACAGTTGATGGCTTGTAAATCTATATCGAGTAACATTGCGCATTTTGTAAACACTGATAGTGCCAGACTTGCTTCAGAGCATGCGCCTATCGTTGATAAATCCAAAAAAGCAGATATAAAACTCAATAGTGCAGGGTTTAGTTTTATTC
The DNA here is from genome assembly GCA_964602075.1 of uncultured Planctomycetia bacterium. Classification (GTDB taxonomy): domain Bacteria; phylum 4484-113; class 4484-113; order JAGGVC01; family JAGGVC01; genus JAGGVC01. The sequence goes on along the minus strand of CAZRQJ010000147.1, from coordinate 4,557 downwards.
AGAAGTCCGAGTCTATGATTGCGGGTATTGACTATATTCCTAGCGAAATAATCGTTGGGTTCAACAAGGAAGCTAGTTTGGGCAATGTTGTTTTTAGAAGAGACACGCAGGATAATGAATCTGGAATTGAACCAGAAAATACAACGGACAATGTGCTGTTAAAGAACGACAATGTGGTGGCTTTTTCGAGATATCTCGCTGAAGAATTCAATATGGAAGTAATTCCTGGCAACGAAGCGTTTGTTAACGACTTGAATTTCTGTACATATCGACTTAAAAACGGAGTTGACGCAGAGAGAGTGGCGGCTGTTTTGCGTCTGGTTTATCCAGACCAAATTAGATATGTGCAGTACAACCAGATATTTTTCCCGTGTTTTTCACCAAATGATCCTAAATGGACTGACAACACGTTATGGGGAATAGAACAAATTGGATCGGCTACTGCATGGGATACGACAAAAGGCAACGGGGCGAGGATTGCCGTGATTGACAGCGGAATTCGGACAAATTCTCCCCAACACGAAGATCTAACTTGGGTTTCACTTCCGGGTGTCAATGTTGATGTAGTTGATAATGATGAGATACCTAACGATGTCAACGGACACGGAACTCATGTCTGCGGTACCGCTGCAGCAATAGGAAATAACAACAAGGGAGTGGTTGGAGTTGCATATGAAGCAGAGTTGTTACCAATCAAAGTAATCGGACCTGACGGATATGCGACATCGGGTTCAGTAGCGGCAGGAATTGCATTAGCGAGTACAAACGGTGCCAATGTTATTAACTTAAGTCTTGGTTCATATTCAGTAGACCGTCCTTCATTCGAAGCGGTTCGTGATGCGTGGGATGCAGGTGTTGTTGTTGTCGCAGCAGCAGGTAACGATAATACAAAACAAGCTCATTATCCTTCAGCATATCCGTTTGTGATATCAGTAGGAGCAAGCGCAAGAAACGGGAGCAAGGCTGGCTACTCCAACTATGGACCTACACTGGATATCGCATCGCCCGGTGGGCAGAATCAGAATCAAATTTACAGCACGACTCGCAATAGTTTTAACAGCTATGGCGATATGCAGGGAACTAGTATGGCTAGTCCGCATGTAGCAGGCGGATCGGCATTGTTGTATGCTTCAAATCCTCTATTAACCCCGCTAGAGATCCGTTCCCTAATTGAAACCACTGGCGAAGATGTATTTTCACAATCTTCTTGGCAAAGCGTAACAAAGATACTAAGAATGAATGTAGGTAATGCAATATCTGGAACATTAGGAACATATCCGACTGTAATGATCACGAGCCATGCCGAAGGGCAGGAGATTACAGAGGATATCGTTCTATCCGCAAGCACTACCACAAGTGGAACTGTTAAAGGCGTTCTATGGTATATGGATGGTGAATATCTGGGGACATCGGATACAGCTCCGTTCAGCTTAACAGTAGAAGTAGCAGGGTTGATTCCGGGTAACCATCTTTTTACAGCTGAAGTAATCGACGATCTTAACTTAAGAAACTTCGACGAAGTATCATTGAATCTGATTCTCGAACCAACAGCCACACCTTATTGGACAACAATTGAAGAACCGCCCGGAACGGATGGTTGGATATCGTTTAATTATTCAGGCGCAGGGGCGTGGCAGGAAGTAGGTGTTGGCGATGTTGAGCTCTACTTTGGCGATCCAAACAAGGTAGGCGGGGCGGGTTATTACACTGACGATATTGATGCCCTGTTCACTCCGAATTTTGACTTGCGCACACTAACATCCCCATATTTTGCGTTTGAATCTGCGTGGGATATTGGATCGAACGTGTATATGTTTATACGGGTAGTTGACTCGAACGGTTCTGACGATGTACTCGGTGCTATTAGTGGAAAGAATGCTGTTTGGCCCGAGAAAAGTGTGTACTCTTTGAATCTAGAAAAATACGCGGGTACGATAGCTCGAATTGAATTTTGGGTATGGCCCTACACTGGCGCGCAAGAAGGATCAGGTGTTTATTTAGATAACATTCTAGTTACACAGTCGTCAAGTGCGCCTAGTGTCGAAATATTGAGTCCGTCGAAAAACTCCTTTGCTTCTGGGGTAGTTAATATTGATACTAACATCGTTGACGACCTAGGAACAATTCGTTTAGCAGAGCTATATTCAGATGATATTCTTATCGAAGCGAAAACCGATCCGCCATACGATTTCGACCTTGATACATCTCTGTTATCTAACGGATATCATTCTGTGTCTGTGAAAGCATACGACGAAATGGGTTACTTTGGTTACTCGTCGTCAGGTAACGCAACTACTGCTTTAATAGTTCACAATTCTCAACCCGAAATCCTAGTTATTACCCCGTTAATAGGCACTGAAAACACTCCTGTTGTATTTTCAGGTGTGGGATTTGGCTCATATTACTCAGGGGGAGGAGGCGTGACAGGGCCAGTTTATAACTACTCGCACTTGTTTTTTGTTGGAGAAACGGGACCTGTTGAGGCTGCTGTATCTGTTGAAACGTGGAACGAATCGGAAATCACAACAATCGTACCGCAGGGAGCAGTTACAGGTCCAATAACAATTCAAGTCGGAACATTTTCTTTCACAACGCCTAATGATTTCGTTGTTGGTTCTATTCAGGATTTTCGCTTTCTAAGTCCACAACCGAAACATTTAGTGGAAAACATAACGCAGTTCGAAATGTCTCCCCAGCCTTTTGCAACAAGTGTAAGCATAAAGTGTCTCGAATATCCATCTGTTAACTTAACGGATGAATCACCAGAGGAAATAGCATTTTCATTATCTCCCTTTCAGTTTGCAAGAAATGGTCGATATACGCTTGAGGCAACAGCAAAGTCCTATATGGGCGATTCGACAATAAACATTGTGTTTTTCGTTGATAAACTAAAGGGCGATTTCGATAGTAATACCTACGTTGAACCGAAGGACCTCTTGTTTCTTAAAGATTACTTGTACTTAACACCTGAAGATGATGACTGGTTAGCATATCTAGACTGGAATCGTAACAGCATAATTGAGGAATCGGACGCTTCTGCGGTGGGTTACAACTTCCTTAATCACAACTAAACATAATCCGATTCAATCTTGTTCAGGATACCATCGCGGCACTAAGTTGCGCGCAGCTGCAGTTTCATCGGGATTTACAACTTGCAACAAATCGGGGTTGAGCTTTTTGAACGACTCAACATTGCTCAATATATCGTCGATAAATCCGCGCATGACCTGTATGAAGTTATCAAGTGTTTCCTTGCTTTCGGTTTCTGTTGGTTCAATCATCAACGCTTCGTGAACAGTAAGTGGAAAATAAGTCGTTGGTGCATGTATGCCCTTTTCGAGTAGTTTTTTATCTATAAGTTTTGCAGTGACACCATACTCATGTTTAAGTCGCTCCGCGCTCACAACAAATTCATGCATACAATGTGCATAATATGGTACTTCATAGAGGTCTTTAAGTTTTTCTTGAATGTAGTTTGCGTTGAGTATTGCATGTTCAGAGACCCGCTTTAGTCCTTCCGCTCCATGTTGGATAAGGTAGGTGTAGGCTCGTACGAGAACAAGGATGTTGCCAAGCCATGCCTTCATTCTCCCAATGGAGAGTTGCGGGTTGCTTACTTGAGCAACGCCGCTCTTCTTTGAAAAAACTGTACATGGAAGGAACGGCTCAAGCTTTGCCTTCACGCCGATGGGGCCTGCGCCAGGTCCACCGCCACCATGTGGTGTTGAGAAAGTCTTGTGTGTGTTTAGGTGAAGTAAATCGAATCCCATATCGCCTGGACGAACAATTCCAAGCAATGCGTTGAGGTTTGCACCATCATAGTAAAGCAATGCGCCTGCGTCATGGAGTATTCTTGCTATCTCGCATATGTGCTTTTCGTATAAACCAAGTGTATTTGGATTCGTTAGCATGATTCCCGCGATTTTCGAAGCTCCATACTTGTCTATTACTGCCCGTATCGCTGCGGGATCGGTCATTCCATTACTATCGCTGATCACCTCGATAACTTTGAATCCGGCAACTGCTGCCGATGCTGGATTAGTTCCGTGTGCACCATCGGGCACAATCATTATTTCCCTTTCGGTTTCGCCAACATGCTCGAAATACTTTTTGAAAACAAGCATACCCGCAAACTCGCCTTGCGCGCCGGCGGCTGGCTGTAATGAGAACGCTTCCATACCGGTAATTTCGCACATCCATTCAGACGATTCTGCAAGGAATTCTACGATACCTGATACAGTGTCGAGAGGTTGTGAAGGATGAACCTGCGTAAATCCCGCCAATGCACCCACAGCTTCATTGAGTCTTGGGTTGTACTTCATCGTGCAGCTACCTAAAGGATAGAACCCGGTGTCAACACCAAATGTGCGTTGCGATAGACGAGTGTAATGACGCACAACATCCAAATGAGAGACTTCGGGTATATGTGGTCCGACTGACGGCGTCAGCTCTTCAGGAGGAACGAACTCGAATCCGAATTCTCGCTTCGGGTACTTTACGCCACGACGACCCTTAACGCTTTCATCAAAAATCAATTTATTGTTTATGTGCGTCATT
>CAZRQJ010000146.1:0-5565 GCA_964602075.1 uncultured Planctomycetia bacterium | reverse complement strand
CAGTTGATTTTTCGGACTATTTACGGCTTTATGCTACATCAATTGTTGAAGAACTTCCGGGTTCAGGACTGCATGACAACATTATGTGGAATGAACAGCTTGATCGGCTTCCTATCCTTATTGGAGCTTGCGGCGGAGTGTTGCGTGCGATTAACGCGTTCAACACGGCGGACTTTGATAATCTCATCGAAGAATTTAAGAAACGCGATACAACGCCGGGCACGAATAGACACATTCTCAATCCCGATGGAACAGCGGTTTTTGCTGAATGTCAAAGTGTCGATTTGGAGACCGGCGAAATGGTAGTTCGTATGCCTAACGGAACAATAAAACGAATAAGAAGCGCTATGGACTTGCTAACCCCTGATGAAACGTCCGAGAGATGCGAATGAAGAAGCCTGAAATAGATGTATCGGAACAAGGCTCGAAGGCGATAAACGATAAGATTGTCGGCGCGATTGGCGAGAGCGCTGCTCAAGCGCACTTAAAGAAGATTGGATACAAAATCCTCGCTCGCAACGTCGTCCTGTCGGCTGGTGAGCTTGATATTGTTGCTACGGAAAACGATGTTATCGTGTTTGTCGAAGTTAAAACGCGAATGAAACAAGATAGATACAGACCGAGCGATAACGTTACTCACGCGAAAGCAGCTAGGATAAAAAAACTATCGAGCGTTTGGTTGGCTAGAAATAAAAAGTATGCGAAGGCAAAAGCGCGGTACGATGTTTTAGAGGTGATTCTCGATAAAACCACGTTTGCCGCAACTGAAATTACTGTATTGAAGGATTATTTTTGCTGACGGAGAGCTTTTTAAGCTATTTCAGCTTCTCGATTGTTAACTCAATCGATTTGATTGTCATACTTCCTTTTGGATTGAGTTTAATATCAATCCCATTTTTTGCTACAGACCTTCCGGGTATCTTAAGTTCGTATTGGCCGTTTGTCAACCCAGTTTGAATGTCCTGAAAGGTGTCTGCGCGGACTTCGACGTCATACTCCAAAGCGGACTTTGCCTGCCAGTCATATTGAACGACAGAGTTGATTTTCAATATGTAATTGACTGTCGGATCGCTCGGTGTCACAGATGCACGGAAAGTTATCGTTTCGTCTTTAACAAGCGATATCAAACCGTAACTATCGCTGTAGCCATACATTGAGCCTGATGAGCGCGGCACACCCGGTTGTTTATTCGTGTCGAATCCTGTGATGCTGATTTCAATAAGTGGATTGTTTGCGTTCCAGTCCTTGAATTTTACATGGTAAAAATCGAAGGTAGCGGTTTCTCTTACATAACGACGAGTGAATTCCAATTTGTCTTTTATTTTATCCGTGTATGTGATGAGCGTGTAAGTCGAGTCGGTGCCGAGTGAGCTGAAATCCGGCAGCGATGAAATCAAGTCTCCGCGAATCGAGTTCAGCGAGCCTTTTTCGTTGCTGAATGTTCCGAGAATCCCAAACGGGGTATCCAGATCTAATGCGCCTTCTTTTGCGAGTTTGCCAATCCGATACTTGCCATCTTTAGCTAGAACCCACGAGTCGGTTACCGGCGATTCAAAATTGAAGTTCAATGTAGTTTTAGAATCAGGGGATAGTTCAACATGATTGGCTTCGGAATAATCTGTGAATTCAGTCCAAAGATTGTACGGCGTCCATTTGTTTACTCTACGTTCGAGTGATGGTTGCGGTGAATAGGTTATTCTACTCGGTTTACGTTCGTCATTGCGGGTTGTAGGCGCATACCAATAGTTGTTCGTATCGGGAACCGGCGGATCTAGCGTTCTAATCAATACATCTGTCGCGTCTATCACAGTTGATTCAATGCCGCTTGCCGCAGAGAAATACATCGTATAGTTGCGCGCGACAGATACTGGTATGTTTTCAAAGTGGTGTACTTCATCAACGCTGCGAATTATATTACTTGTGCCTCGCCATAAATAGCCTAGCGCAACAGAGAAAATTCCAAACGCCACAATCACCAAGGGTATTGAAATCCAAAGAAGAGTTCGCTTTTTCCTGCGCGCTAACACAGCATAATTTACCGGTCCGACAAGCGTTATGTAAATGACTATGAATAGGCTTGCAAGCGACAAAGGAATCGGCTCGGTTTGAGGAATGCGCGTGAGAGTGTCAAGCACTCTTCCGGGCGTGAGCATTTTGCTCTCAACGCTCTTGCTTGAAAGCGACGGTAGAAGCAGTTTTCGCCAAAGCGGCAGCCAGCCTTGCCAAGAACGTATCGAATTTTGCGCAAAGTTTAGATTTATCTGGATAACTCGTCCGAATCCATACGGGCGTTGAACAATCAACGGATTTGACGTGCTGCCAGCTAGAGTGACTGCATCGTTCGTTATCGCACCTCCTGAAGCTACGATTGCCGAAACGCCTTCATTCAACGGCACACCCGCGTATGCGCTCAATCCGTCCAACTCGGTTGAGGGTTCTGCGGAATTGGTTTTCATCGGCAATATTGACGAGAGCGCAGATTCAGATAGCTTTTTACCGTCTATTCCAGCTGAAGTGATGATTGTACCGCCCGCAGCCGCAAACGCTTGAAGCGATTTCATGTCGTTTTCCGTTATGCGGCTGAAATCTCCGCTGTGAATAACAAGCACATCAACCGCTGCAAGACTTCGTAAGCCTACGTCAAGAAGCCGTTCGAGCGAAACGTGACCTACTCCTATGTTTCCCGGTTGTAATGCATTAGTTGTTTTTCCTAAATACGCTTGGGATCTTGTAATAACCGGCGCCTTATCGAGAAAAGACATGATTCCGGGTAGGTCCGTAGCCGTCATAACGAGCGCGTCTTCCGGACCGAGTGCATGCTTAAAATCATACTTGCGCAAAAACATCGAACGTCCACTTCGACTTTTCAAGTTAATCAAAAGTGAACCCGGCGGTGGATCGAAGTCCACAAAAAAAGTCGCTTCTACTGCGTCCCCCGCGCCTACGCTCATGTCATAAGTGTAGGTGTTGACATCGGCAAGGAGTTCGATTGTGCAAGTGAAGATTGATTCGGTATTCTTATTTACAACAAGAACCGATACGGGGTTGACTCGTCCCAAATGACATACTCCACCAAGTCCAACTTCGACGTATGCTTCTATTCCTATCGGCAGCTTGCCGGTTGTAGTTGATGTTTCCGATGTGGTTTCGCTCTTGGTTTCGGCTTCAAGCGGAGATACTGGAACACTTCTTTGAGCAAATGCAATGCTTGAGTTACAACCAAGCACAACCAGCATAAGAAAAACAGCGGCTGTTCGCAATACGGAGCCGCGCAGGGTAGTCATAATCAACGCACTCCTCTACGAACGAGTCCGTAAACGCGTATAGCTACAACGATTGCAAACAAACTAACGAGCAGTTGAAAGATTGTAGCGAGAGCCCAGAAAGGCAAATGTGGTGACAAACCGCTTAACACAGGATTTATCGTAGAAATTGTTGTTTGAATATCTGGAAAGAGAATAGCAAGAAGTGCGTATCCTGGATTTATAAGTATGCTGATTACTCCCATAATGTTATGAAAAGCGTCTAGGTTCTGAAACTGGGAATCCATGTAACGAATTCCAAAGTATATTGTGCCAACAGCGGCAAAAATCAGAACGGCAAATGTTCGCCCTAGCGCTGTTCGAGTGTCTTTGCTTGTAACGCTGATGAGGAGTCCGCACGAACTGACGAGTAGAACGAGCGAAAGAACGGTAACCACAGCGGCTGAAAGTTCGATAAGCTCCCATCCACCGAATGTATAACTAAGGGTAAAAAATGGCAGTCCAGCGAACAACATTAAAACAATAAAAAGCGTACTTGACATCAATTTGCCGATGATTATCTCGGCATTGCCTAACAGCGTCAAATTCAATAAATCTATCGTTTCGCGATCACGTTCTTGTGTAACTGCGCTTCCGTTGAAGCTCAACCCGAATATTGCTGTGAGCACGAGTTGTGTGATTAACACAGATATCGCTAGGCTTCGACCGACTGATGCCGCAGTCGCATACTGCATTGCAATGCTGCCATATCCGGTTAGCAAGACGAGATAACTAACTATTGCGATAACGCTAAGAAAAAAAGTCAGAATTCCGACCGTCGAAAGTCCTCGTGCTTTTTGCCGAAACTCTTTTAAGATGATTACACCGATTCGATTAAGCATTCAATCTCCAGTTTTGTCTCCATGCAAAGGTAGATTATCGCACATTTTGTTATCACGATTTCGTCGCCGTATATCCCTTGCATTCGAAGACGCTTATAAAGCCTTCCGTATCTAAAACATAAATTTTTCCTTTGTAATATATCGGACTGACTTGAAGCGGTTGATCTAGTTTGTATTTATTCATTATTGTGCCGTCCCATGAAATAGTATACATACTTGCGTGACGCGCGAACAAGACTTCGATGCCTTCAGGGAAAATTGCTTTCAGATGCTCAATTTCTATGGGTTGCGGGATAAATGCATCGGTTTCCTTGCGTTGATTTGGCGGCAGATGCGCAACTGATTGTGCGGCTTCTTTTGTGACCACTTCAAACGGCGACTTCTTTTTTAAGAAATTGTCGATTTCGCCTTGTGAGGTTGGTATAGCCAAATCAGTACGCTGATATGTTGCGTTAGAACTGGAGAAAGCGACTAGACAGTCTTCAAATCCAAGAAACAAGCCAGACGGTACTCCTTCAACTTCGAGCGCCCAGAGGATCTCTCCGGTTACAGTTGATACGCAGTAAATATAGTTTTCATCATCACTCACGATAGCTCTGTCGTTATGGATAAGAGGCGTTGCATTGCTTCGTCCGCGAAGGTTCGTTTTGATTGTTAAACTTCCGTTCGATGGGGCAACTCCGTATAGTGTGCCATCCAAACCCGTGTAATAAACTGATTCACCACTTAAAACAGGGGTAGATTCGATGCCGTTTGTTGACGCAATTGCCCAATTGACTGAACCGCTACTGGAAACTGACTGAAAAACTCCGCTCGGTGTGCCGAAAATATACGAATCATCAACTCTCAATGGATCGCTTACCGCAGATTCTGTTCTGTTTAAGTCCAAACGCCAAAGCAGTCTTCCTGTGAATACGTCAAGGTAAAAAACTCTAGATTCGATGTCGAGAAAGAATATCGACTTATCATCAACCGATGGACAAGTTCTAACGCCTTTTATTGCAAGCGGTTCCCTTTGCTCCCATAGCGTTTTCCCTGACTCAACGTTGACACTAACAAGCCCTCCTGTTTGAGTGCCATAGAACAGGACTCCACGATAATATGTAGGTGAGGAAAATTGACGGTTCGATGATAGTTGCGGTTGACTAAGCCACACAACTTCACCCGATTCCAAATCAAACGACGCTATGCGTCCCTTATCGTTTGGAACAAACAGTCGGTTTTCAGCTGCAACCATTCCGCCGCGTTGCAACGAATGATTAGAAAAAACTGCCTTTTTGTTTAATTTGCCTGAATTTTCTATCGCTCCTGCGTTTCCGCCGATATATGTATCATGCGACTCGTTGCGTGCATATTTCAGCCATGCATGCGGGTCGTTTGAGTCTTTAGGGAACTGTGATATCACACCCGATGTATTTTCA
>CAZRQJ010000145.1:0-5651 GCA_964602075.1 uncultured Planctomycetia bacterium | reverse complement strand
ATACCCATTTTGCATCGCCATGGTGCGACCGAAATGTCAAAAATTGCAAAGAGTGGATATGCGTCCAATTTGTAAATACAAGCGTGCAGTATAGCGCTCAAAAGAAAATAGTGATACTTTAACCAACTTGTTCCTGTACCTTTGGAGGACTTATGCGACGATTAATCGTGTTGTCTGTGTTTCTATTGACGTTTGTATTTTTATACGGCGAATCCGCGTTTGCGCAGATCGAGCAAATGCTCGGAGCGCGCTTTCCATCGCTGTCGCCAAACGGCGAGCGCGTGATTGTAAGCTGGAACGGCGATTTGTGGATTGCGCCGTCCGATGGCGGCGAGGCGCGCCGTTTGACTATCAACACCGCGTACGAGAGAAACGGCGTGTGGTCGCCTGATGGCAAAAAAGTCGCATTCTCTTCGAACCGTAAAGGCAACTATGACATTTACACTATTCCAGCGGAAGGCGGAACGCCGACGCAGCTTACATTCTCGCAGGCGAACGACTATGTTAGCGGGTGGAGCAAGAACGGAAAAATTCTCTTTTACAGCTTCAGAGGTTTTCGCGGATTTCAGCTTTACGAGACAGGCGAAACCGGCGGTATGCCCGTAACGTTGACAGTTGACGATTGCGACACGAGTTACGCCTGCTACACGCCTGCGGGCGACGTCGTATATACTCGCGGCACCGCGGAGTGGTATCGAAAAGGATACACGGGATCAAGCGGGTTCGACTTATGGTTTCTCGACCGCAAGACGCTCAAAAGCAGACGCATAACGGATTACAAAGGCAACGACGGCTGGCCCTCGACCGCTGACGGGAAGACTATCTTTTTCGCAAGCGAACGCGACGGCGTTTACAATGTTTACAAGGTTAGCGTTAACGGCGGGACGCCCGTAAAAGTGTCGAATGCGAACGAGGACGGGGCGGCGGTGCCCACGATCGGCGCAAACGGCAGTAAAATCATCTACGAATGCGCCGGTCGCCTATACTCGGTCAATCCAAACGGCGGCGGCGATAAAGAAATCAGAATAACAGTAGCATCAGACGAAAAAGAAAATCTCGTCTCCAAGCAGATTTTCGGCAGCGCCGAAGAATATAAATTAAGTCCTAACGGCAAATACATCGCATTCGTGGTGCGCGGCGATGTTTACGTCACATATACTGACGACGCATTCCCTCCGGGCGAGAAACCTGACCGAGACACGACTCGCGCCAAGCGAATCACTAACACGCCGTCGCGCGAAATGTGTATCAACTGGCATCCCGACAGCGACAAACTCGTATTCGTAAGCGACCGCAACAACTGGCAACAGGATATTTTCACTGCAAACCTGCGAAATGGCGAGCTGAATCGTATAACCGACAGCCCGGAAGACGACTCATGGCCCAAATACAGTTCCGACGGCAAACGATTGCTCTATAACCGCGCGGGAAATGAAATAGTTCTACTTAATATTGAAACCCATGACAGCCGCGTCGTTGACAAAGGCGAAGTAATGTGGGGACCTTGGGGCGGCGATTTCGAGTTCAGCCCCGATGGAGATTGGATTGGCTACAGCAAGTCGATTAACGGATTTAACTCGGAGTTTTTTGTTGTACCCACCGACGGCAGCGCGAAACCGATTAACATAATTAAGCATCACGACTGGCTCGGCGCAGGTTTGTGGATTCCTGACGGAAGCGGCGCAGTGATTATGAGCAACCGCCAAAGCGACACTTGGGCGATTTATCGTGTGGACTTTAAGGCAAAGGAAAAGAAATTCACCGACGGTTTCATTCTCGACCCGCCGACAGTTCAACCTGCGCCGGAGCCAACTGCGCCTGCGGAAGGTTCTGAAGTTGCAAAAGAAGAAAAGAAACTCGAAATTGACTTCGACCGCATTTGGGAGCGCGTTGAGCGGCTCACATACAACAGCGGTCACACCGTGAGTCCGATCGTCAGCCGCGATTCAAAGTGGGTTTACTATTTCACCGAAGAAGGCGAGCTTTGGGCAGTCGCCATAGACGGCAGCGAGGTGTTACCGATGGGCTACACAAGCAACGGCTACGACTTCCAACTGTCCGCCGCAGGTGACAAGCTATATTTCAATTCGATTCACGGCGGTATCGGCTACCTGTTACTTAACGGCTCGCAAGTTGTCGGCAGCGGCATGATTCCAATTTACGCGGAAACCGAAGTTGACCGCCGCAAAGAACTCGTCTCGATGTATTCAGAATGCTGGCGGTTGATGAAGAACTACTTCTACGACCCGGATTTGCATGGCGCGCGCAAAGACTGGGATGCGATTTACAAGAAATACCTGCCATTGGTTGAGCAGACGACTACACCCGAAGAGTTTAACTACATTGTCTTCGACTTGCTTGGTGATATTCGCGGAAGTCACCTCGGCGTGTACGGCACGTCCAGTTTCGACGGAATTCCGGTTTATTCCGGTATTCTCGGTCTAGAATTCGATTTGTCCTATGAAGGAGCTGGTTTGAAAGTTAGCCATGTTCTACGCGACGGTCCGACCGACAAGAAGGAATCGAAAATCGAAGTGGGCGACGTAATCTTATCTATAAACGGTAAACTCATCGACAAAACTGTCGATGTTGATAAGTATCTCGACGGCAAGCCCGGCGATCAAGTTGATCTCAACGTTCAAGGCAGAAACAGCAACTCTGTTGTTCGCGTTATCGCCGTCGATCAAAATGAACTGTATATGCTTTCGTATAAAGAATGGGTCGCAGAGCGCGAAGCGATGACTGAAAAGTTATCGAACGGACGCGTCGGCTATCTACACATCGCCGGCATGGACTGGGAGAGTTTCGAGAAATTCCAACAGGATTTGTTTGGCGTGAATTTTGAGAAAGAGGCGATAATAATCGACGTCCGCTATAACGGCGGCGGCTGGACTCACAATTACATTCTCGACATGCTGACGCGCAAAGCGTTCGGTTATGCCCGCGGGCGTTTTGCCGAAAATTTCATAGGCGAACCTGCGATGAGATGGCAGAAGCCTGCAGTATGCCTTATAAACGGTTCGAGCTACTCCGACGCAGAAATCTTTCCGTACGGTTTCAAACAGCTTGGCATCGGCAAAGTCATCGGCGTTCCAACACACGGAAGCGTTATCGGCACTAGCGAATACAGTTTGGTTGACGGCACCGGTTTCCGTTTGCCTATGGAAGGCTGGTACACGATTGATAAGCGCAACATGGACGTTTCCGGAACACGCGGCATTGAGGGTGTTCAACCTGACATTCTTGTAGAGCACACACCTGACAACATTCGCGACGGTCGCGACCTGCAGCTCGAACGCGCCGTGTCCGAACTGCTGAAGGAGTTGAGCGGGAGAGTTAAGACTCCGTAAGTTACGCAGCAATAATCAACACTGTGCCGTCGCTCACGACGAAGTCGAATTTGCCGACGGCGATAAGTTCGAGTATCGCCAGAAACGTGACAACTAGGTCGAGAGTTGACGGACGTTCTGCAAGCATGTCTGCAAGATCTCTTCCGCCTGCGTGAATCAAGGGATCGTTCATAAGGTCTTCCATAGCTTCTTCGATAGGTCGCGTTTCGTCCGTTATATCAACAGCGCTTGAACGCCGCTCGGTCATCACACGCTGAAACGTGCTCATCAGGTCGAAAAGCGACACGTCTTTCATGCTCACAACAAGCTGATTCTCGAATTCGCGACGCACTCCCCCCGGCAGATAGCGGTTCATTTCGCTCATCCGTTTCTCGAATTCCTTGGCGATGCTTTCAAAACTTGCATATACAGTAAGCCTTCGAACGAGGTCGCGTGTCATATCCTCCGCGCTGCGCTCTTCTTCGGGCGCGGGTGCGTCGGCGTCATCGGTTTGCAGCGAAACGGGCAGCAACATTCGGCTTTTTATCTCCAGAAGCGTGCTGGCAAGCAGTAAAAAGCTGTAACCTTCCTCAAGTTCCGACAGGCGATGCTCTTCGATGTACATAACGAACTGGTCGCATATAACGCTTACGTCAATCACCGCTAAGTCCATTTCGTTGCGGCGCACGAGCGCAAGTAGCAGTTCGAGCGGACCGGCAAAATCGAGCTTGTCAAGACGAACTTCGAGTGTCATATGCGCACCCACACGATGAATCGCTCCAACCATGCCGATTGCATTCCGTAGAGCGAATTGAGCGCTAATCTCAACGGTGGCGCGTCAAGTCCTGGGAATGGAACGAACAGCGTGACAAGCACAATCATGATGCCAAAAGGTTCGAGTCTGTTATAAAGCCTCATTAGATTGAAAGGCAAGACACTCGACACGATTCGGCTGCCGTCGAGCGGCGGAATCGGTACTAAGTTGAACGTGGCGAGCAGCATATTGAGGAAAAACATGCTCGATATGAGCGTTTTGATCCCATTGAATTCCATAATGCCGTTTACATAAAGAGCGGCAATTACAAGACTAGTTACTGCTAGCGTAATGTTCGCTGCAGGCCCTGCGAGCGCTACACAAAAAAGCCCCCAGCGCAAATGACGGAAACTAAGCGGATTAACTGGGACAGGTTTCGCCCAGCCGATGCCGAATCCGGTTACAAGCACAATAACCAAAAAAATCGTGCCCATAACATCCATATGGCTAATCGGGTTGAGAGTCAGCCTGCCCGCGCGCTTCGCCGTATCGTCGCCGAATAGATACGCAACATACCCGTGTGCAACTTCGTGCAGAATAATCGCCGCAAGAAATACAACCGCAAGAATAATGTAATCAGTAACCGCCATAAAATCAAGGTGCGATTGTAACACGCGTGCGAGTAAGGGAGATAAAATCGCAGAGATACAGAGAACGCAGAGAGATAAATAAACGAAAACGTAGCGCAGACTTCCAGTATGCCTTGCTCTTGCTAATTAGCGTAAACTTACCTGTGTATTGTCCCTAACAAGACGCGAAGACGCAGAGTTTTTTTACTTAACTATCCTCACTGTGACCTCCGCGCCTCTTTGGTATAATTTCCTCGCTCCCTCTTGACAAAAAGCTTCAAAGTGCTAACCTAGCTTTGTCCGACGTAACCTCAAGAACGATGGTATTTCCGGGTAGGTTACGACTGGGAGCACTTTGACTAGTGTTAATGCGGATTATCATGGGTACCACTCCGCTGGTAAATTGATATTAATATATCACACGACAATCGGCATTCATGGGGGTTACGACTGGAAGGCTTGCGAGAGCATATCTGGACTGGGCTCCCGTATGGCGATGTCGCGATCGCGCTCCCCCGCTTTAACTTGGAGTGCGGCACGTGAGTGTCGCCTTTGCTGCGGAACGTAAGTTCCGTCTGGACACTTTCGCTTTATTGCAAAGACAGCGATACTTACGTATCGTGAGGAATGGAGTTACTTACGTAACACGCTCCAAGTCTTCCCCGCTTGTCGCACCCCACCGGCTGCGCCTTGTGGGGTCCCCGCTCAAGATGACCCACCCACCCGTGTTTGAGACGTAAGGATTAAACACAGAGATGCGAAGACGTAGAGTTTTTTGTTTCGTTTTTCTCTCTGTGATCTCTTCGCCTCTGCGGTAATGTTTCTTCGCGCTCCCCCACCCACCCGAGTTTGAGACGACAGGATTAAAGGCAGAGACGCGTGGACAACGTTTTACGTTTCGTCTACTTCTTCTTCAGTCAAGACGTCGAGTTTCGTGCC
>CAZRQJ010000144.1:1746-5738 GCA_964602075.1 uncultured Planctomycetia bacterium | reverse complement strand
CGACGCCTTGAGCCGCATCGACGAGCAACAGAGCACCTTCGCACGCTTTAAGACTGCGGCTGACTTCGTATGCGAAATCTACGTGACCGGGCGTGTCGATAAGGTTCAGCAGGTAATCCTGTCCGTCGCGCGCACGGTGAATCATGCGCACCGCTTGCGCCTTTATCGTGATGCCGCGCTCGCGTTCGAGATCCATGCGGTCTAACACTTGATCTTTCATTTTCCGCTCGTCAATCGTGTGCGTCAACTCGATCAGACGGTCGGCGAGAGTGCTTTTGCCGTGGTCGATGTGCGCGATTATGCAAAAATTACGCGTTCGTTCAATAGGTATCGTCATTAGAGAGAACATTATATCAGTGATAACGCAAACTAAGCGTAAACGCGACGATCAATCCGATAGGTGGCGCGGAGTGTGGTATTCGGGGCCGAGAATTTCACTTTTTCCCGTCAGTCGTTTATAAACTTTAATATATTCAGACACTTTTGAGCGCACATCGAACTCGGAAAACGCGCGTTTGCGCGCTCTTTCTTGCATTTCGCGAAGCAGAGGTTCATCGTGTAGCAGTCTGCAAATCGAATCAGCCATCCCGTTTATGTCTCCTACCTCGTGCAGAAAACCGCATTCAGGCGTCACAACTTCTGGGATGCCGCCTACCGTAGTGGCTACAATCGCACACTGCGCAGCCATCGCTTCGAGCGCAGCCAAACCAAAACTTTCAGATTCGCTTGGCATTATCAATATCTCGCTAATTTCGAGTATTCGAGAGACGTCTCCGCGATTGCCAAGGAAATGTATGCAGTTTTCCAAGCCAAGCTCATGAACTCGTGCTCGTACGCTTGGCATTTCAACGCCGTCGCCGACCATAAGCAGTTTCACGTTCTCTTTGCACCGAATTTTCGCGAAAGTGTCCACCGCGTCGATAGGGCGTTTTACAAGTCTAAAATTACTTATGTAACAGAGCAGTTTTTCACCGTCGGGTGCGAACAACTTACGTAATTTCCTCGCTTCGGCTGACGGCTTGTAGTCCTGCGGGTTGACGAAGTTGTAGATAACCTCAATGTGTCTCTTAACTTCAAAGCGCTCCACAGTTTCAAACGCGAGTGAACTGCTCACAGCAGTAACAGCGTCGCTTTCTTCGATTGTGAACTTAACGATTTCGTAATAACTCGGATCGCTGCCGACAAGTGTGATATCGGTGCCATGAAGCGTGGTTATCAGTTTTATCGGATGCTTGTCGCGTACCATAGCGCGAGCCAGATAGCCCGATACCGCGTGCGGTATAGCGTAGTGAACGTGTATGATATCAAGCTCGTTCTCAACAACCACTTCTGCCATTTTCGACGCCAAACTTATGGTGTACGGAAGATCGCGAAACAGGGCGTAGTTTTTTGACGTAACAGCGTGAAATGTTATGTTGGGGTCAAACACCGGCATTCTGACAGGAAAATCATAACTGATGACGTGAATTTGGTGTCCGATTCGGGCAAGATGGCGCGCAAGTTCTGTTGCGACTACACCGCTGCCGCCATAGGTCGGATAGCAGGCAATTCCGATATTTAACCTGTAAGACATGCAGGTTCCTCAAAAAGATGTTATGTAGTGCTTCTCTAACCTACTGCACCTTCGCCGCGATTCTCAATGATAAGTCCGATGTCGCCCATGTAGGGTTCGGCTGCTATGCGTGCTTCGTAGGCAGCATCGAAGTTAGCATCGGTAGGATCGCCGAAGTAAACGTAAAGCGCGCTTGTATAGTCCATGAAGTAATCGTAGCATAGCAAATGCGGATATAGAATCTCATAAACGGGATGTCCTTCGTCAACAGTTATCACTATCTCGTTGATCGCTTCAAATGATTTGAAAAGGATGTTGTCAACGTATTCAAGCTCGTACTGTGCGTTTGCGCTATCGAGCGTACCACCCTCGAAGGCTTCGTATGTTATTCCGGAGTAGTTGTAGATAACAGCTACGATTTGCACCGAAAGTTCGTTCATCGCGTAAGCGTATGCAATTTGCGTTTCGTCGTCAAAGTCTGTCTGCACTTGAGCCGATACGGGCTTTGCTGCCATCGTTAGGCACACAACAACCAAAAATACTAGAAAATAAATTACCCTCATAAAAATCCTCCACTGAAATATGCACTCTCTACAAGGATTCGACCGATAACGAATCATCAGCCGCATTCCATCAAACACCAATCGATACTACAATACCAGTCAACAACTGTTATAAGTGCAAAAACACTTAACGAGTTGGAAATCTACGTTAAAGTCAAGCCTCCGTCCGCTATTATCGTCTGTCCTGTTACAAACGACGATTCGTCGCTGCATAGCCATACTACTACGTTCGCTATATCTTCGGGCGTTCCCATTCTGCCGAGCGGTGTTTTACTTTGGGTGTCCGCAACCAGTTCATCATAGTTAGGAAATGCTTTCAGCGCGTCGGTGTCAATTGGACCGCCCGATACGCAGTTCACGTTTATGTGTCGCGGCGCTAGTTCGAGCGCAAGATAGCGCGTTAATGTTTCTATAGCCGCTTTCGATGCGCCGATTACTGAATAACCCGGCATGCAACGAATGCTACCGATAGAAGACAACGCAACGATGTGTCCTTTGCTTCTCCCTTCCATTAGCTTGACGGCTTCTTGCGCACAAAAGAGATACGCCTTGGCATTGATGTCAACTGTCATTTCCCAGCCTTTTTCTGGAAATAGCTCGGCTGGTCTAAGGACTCCCAAGACAGCGTTTGATATGAAAATATCGAGATAACCCCACACGGATTTAATCTCTTCAAACATCTCATGTATGTTATCAACTTTGCCAACATTATGTCTCAACAGCAAAGCATTCGATCCATACGAACGTACGAGTTCAGCCGTTTCTTCAGCCGCCTTGCTGTTCCGAAGATAGTTAATCGCCACATCACAACCATGTTCGGCTAGATGAACCGCACAAGCGCGACCGATACCTCGACTTCCGCCCGTTATCAGGGCTTTCTTGCCTTTCAACGATTTACCTTCAATACCCATATCTGACTCCTGATTCATATTCCAATAGAATCAACAATATTGATACCTCGTTTCTGTGCCAAACGAACATTTGTCAGTAGGTGTCATCAACACGGATTATAAACCCTATCTATATTATCCATTTTCTTGAAAAACACAAATGGTACTAGTTTTCCAGCAAACCTTCAGCTTCTTCAACGGAAAGCTCCTTTCCTGATGCCTTTGCTTTTTTTTCAGCTTTTTTAATTACTTTCCAGTTAGCAAGTACATCGTCGCTTGTTTTTGCAAGAATATCCCCGAAAACGTGGGGGTGACGACGTATCAATTTCCTAACAATCGTGTCAACAACATCAGCGAGTGTAAACCGCCCTTCTTCTTCAGCTATACGTGCTTGGAACACTACTTGCAAAATCAAATCGCCAAGTTCCTCGCATAGCTCGCTCCAAGCTGCATCATCGCTGCGTTTCGCGATTCCGTCAATCGCCGCGCAAACTTCTTCCGATTCTTCGATGCAGTATTTTTTTAGAGTATTGAGCGTTTGCTCTTTGTCCCAAGGGCAACCATCAGGCGACCGAAGCTGCCGCATTACTTCTGCAAGGTCGTCAAAATCGTAATTCTGTTTGGTTAAATCGATCACAGTATGCTTTTACCACGATAACACAGCATATAGTATTTTTGCTATTGACGCTCTGTAAAAAAGAGTATGTGTTGCACAGAACTCGATAAATCTGTATTATTTGTCGCGCCGCCCGCGCAATTCGCAAATCAAAGGTGCTAAATGAGCGCAATCGGAGTAATTGCACCACCGTTAATCGGCATTGATTTAGTTTTGGTGGAAGCCGTTTTTCTTGCAGCAGCACTGAAAGAACTCGGCCATGTGATAAAACAGGAAGTAAAAGATATTCGCGGAGTTCACGGTTGCACAAAAAGCGCTGATATTGTGTGCAACAGTAAAGTTAACTCTAAGCTCGACATCGGCTTCAGAAA
>CAZRQJ010000144.1:0-1725 GCA_964602075.1 uncultured Planctomycetia bacterium | reverse complement strand
CTCATATGAGTGTATTGCTGATTGGGATGAACTTGAAAGGAACGGACTTAATCGCGATGAGTTCATGAAGGAGCTGTCTCAAAAGTATATGTACCTGAAAACTATAGACGCTGCGCAAAAAGAGGGTTATCAGGTTGTCGAGGAGAAGAACGAAACCGATGGGAGCATTCGCGTCGTGCTTCGTAAATTCGGTTAGTTCAATATCGATTGCTAGTTTGATTGGATATGGATTTAGAATGGAATACAAAGCAACGCAAAAAGAGATGATTGTTGTAATAAAAGCCGATGGGACGGTCGAGATCACCACGAAAGGCATAAAGGGACCCGAGTGTAAGCCTGAACTCGAAAAACTATCGGAACACATCGGCAAGGTAAACAATGTTGAACGAACCAGCGAATGGTATGAAACCAACGCGACTTCTGCGAATAGAGTTTATCTGGATGGAAGCGTTAAGTAGTTTGAATGTAATCTCTAACTAACAACAACTCATTCTTCGTCAAACCACACAGCATCTTTGCCGGGTTCCGATTCTTTATCTTCATCACCGGGGTATTTTACGCGTGAGTGGTGTATGCCGGTCAAAACGTGTATGAAAGCCTCTGTAACTTTTTTCAGTTGTCGAACGCTCAAGTCGCTCTTATCAAATTGCCCCGTCTTCAATTTTTCATCAATAACTTCGTCTATGACATCTCGAATCTCGGACTCCGTGGTTAACTGCTTCGCTCTTACTATCGCTTCAACGCTGTCTGCTAAATTAACGATGGACGTTTCGGGTGTTTCAGGGGTTGGTCCAGGATACGAGAACTCTCTAGGATCAACCGTTGCATCACCGCTCGATTCGGCTGCTGCATGATAAAAATACTTCATTACGCTTGTGCCGTGGTGCGATACGATAAAATTAATAACCTCTTCCGGTAATTTGTGTTTACGAGCAAGCTCAACACCCTTTTCGATGTGTTGAATGATTATATTGTAACTGGACTTTGGTTCAAGTTTCGTATGCGGGTTCTTCGTTAAGTCTTGTAGGTTTTCGGCGAAGAACTTTGGCTGCGTAATTTTACCGATATCATGATAAAGTGCGCCCACTTTAGCAAGAAGCGCATCCGCGCCAATGCTGTGTGCAGCTTCCCCAACCATTTGAGACATGACAAGCGAGTGGTTATAAGTACCCGGTGCGCTAAGCATGAGTTTCTGTAACAATGGCGAGTTTGTATCAGCCAGGTCGTTTAAGCGAGTTCTCGTCAGAGGAACTGCAAGCTGATCGAGGAACAACTGACTGCCAAGCGCAAAGATCGATGCGGCTATCCCGCTTAAAAATGCTATTACAAATGGCGTTACTGAAAATGACTGCACACCGACTAGGACAATAACTCCAACTATGTAGAAGTTAATGGCTGCAATAAAGAATCCGAGTTTAACAACGTCCTTTCGTGTGCTCATCCGTGATAAACAGACTGGCGGAACTATTGCGCCGACAACATTGAAAATCAATAAGTCAATATTGAAGTTAAACAACCAGCTTACAAGAAGAGCGATACCCCCGAATAAGTACAACGCAAAAATTGAGTCGTATACAACACATACCAAAATCGAACCGATTATCAGAGGTATGCTTACCATATAGAAGAAATGTGCAAAGGGAATACGAATTATCAAAATGCATGCAGCTATGCTAACTATCAAGATAAGAGAAACAACAGCAAGCGTAAGTGGACTATTCCAAA
>CAZRQJ010000143.1:0-5744 GCA_964602075.1 uncultured Planctomycetia bacterium | reverse complement strand
AACGCCATAAAGACTGCATGACATGTCATAGCACAACTGATTGGAGCACTGGTGGCAACAGCAAGTGTATGAGTTGCCATGCTGGCAATATATATGGGACAAAATCAACTCCGGCATCTGTGCCAAAAACACATAAAGAATGTCTTAACTGCCACAAGCCTCACACTTGGTATACAAGTAAAGAAACAACGAATTGTTCTGCCTGTCATCAAGCTATTTTAAAAGAAACAACGGTACACAAAGAGAAAGGCTGTACGATCTGCCACAACGTTCACCAACCGTCTTTCAAAGGATTTGACACCTGCGCTTTATGCCATCACAACCCAACCAAAAATTCCAAGAATATAACGGTTAAGTCGAACTGCTCATTGTGTCATCAACCTCATACTTGGAAAGCGCAATATCCCGCGAACACAGACGATGATATCGCAAAGATACTAGGTTTGAAAACTGATGAGTATAAAACTACTAGAGACAAGGGAGTAAAGTTCGATCTCACGGATGAACAAAAGGGCGCATTGCATACGATTCGCGCTAGTAAATTCTGCGGAAAGTGCCACACTGAAGCTAGGGACGCTGGCATTGTGACTAATCGTGAATTGAAATCGGATTGTTCATTGTGCCACGTCGATCATAAATGGAAACCTGATGACGATTTGTGTACGGCTTGTCACGGCTCTATCGTAGAAGAAGGCTCGATTGATATCAAACACGACTGCTCTATCTGCCACGCAAATCACAAGTGGTCACCTCAAATACCTGACGCTTGCAGCACATGCCACGAACCGCAAGCTGAAGCAGGCAATTCGTCGAAAAATGATGTAAAAGCCGATTGCTCGCTCTGCCATGCGCCGCACACATGGAAATATGCACTTGAATGCACAATGTGTCATTCGGAAGTATCCGAGCAATTAGCAGACTCTCAACACACTTCCTGCGATTACTGCCATGCTGATCACAAGTGGAAACCGACTTTCGATACCGCCTGTGTGATGTGTCACAGTGACGTGGTTAACGAGAACAAAGCGAGCGGAATGGCTGATTGCTCAATGTGTCACACAGCACATTCCTTCTCTTCAGATACAAGCGATATGACGCCTTGTCTAGCGTGTCATGCGGACGCGAAGCCAACTAACGAAGCTAGTATAAAGAATAACTGCTCAATCTGCCATACAAGTCATACGTGGAAGACGGACTCCAAAAACTGCTCTACTTGCCACTCTGAACAAATAGGCAAAGGATTACATAAGATTGAGTCACATCAATCTTGTAACATCTGTCATGGCAGCCATAAATGGAAGAACGTGTCAGAAGAGTCTTGCAGTATGTGCCATAGTGACAAGCTTGAAGGCCACCACCCAGAACGTACATGTATCGAATGTCACTGGTTCAAGCAGTAAGCAGCACCGACTATTATTAAAATGACTGATTTGAATCACTCAATCAACATACAGTCGCCGAAACTAAAAAACCTGTATTTTTCTTTAATTGCAGTGTCGTAAGCAGCCCTTACTAAATCACGCCCTCCAAACGAATATATCATTGCAAGCAACGTACTGCGAGGCAAATGAAAATTAGTCAACATTGCGTCTACAACCCGCCACTCATATCCGGGATAGATAAAGATCTCGCTATGACCCGATAATTTATTCGGAACACAGCTCAAGTCAAGATTGCTGTTCTGAAACACAGTTTCAAGAGTCCGCGCTGACGTTGTACCAACAGCAACAATACGACGCCTGCTTCTTTTCGCTATTATGATTGCATTTACGGTGTTACGTGAAACCGAAAATGCTTCTTTGTGCATCGTCATTTTAGAGAGATCATCAACCCTGATAGGAAGAAACGTTCCGATTCCGACATGAAGTGTTAGTTTATGAATTTCTACTCCTCGATTGGCTATCGCTGTTAGTATGTCGTCAGTGAAATGAAGACCAGCTGTTGGCGCGGCTGCACTGCCGCGCTCGTTTGCATACACGGTTTGATAACGATCTGGTTTGTCCAGATTCATTTTTATATAAGGAGGAGTCGGCACTTCCCCTGATCTATAGAATCGAGTTATAAACTCATCGTCAGGCATATCATCAATAGAAACCATCGAATCCAATGAAAAATCCTCTTCATGGAAGTTGTCAGGTAAAACCGATATCGTCTGGATTACGGCTAATCCGTTTCCAAGTTCCTCACATACTCGGACAAGAAAGTCGTTGTTAAGAAGATATTCGTCTTGGACTTTTGATCCACCCCTCACATCGGTTATGACTTCAAACCTCTTGTTCGGTAGTTCCTTGAGAACTAATATCTCAATTGATCCCCCGCTTAGTTTTCTCCCTCTAATTCTACCGTTAATGACTTTACTGTCGTTTAAAACCAGCACATCACCCGAGTTGAGCAGTTCAGGAAAAATTGAGAAACTCTTGGACACAATATTGCGAGATTTCCTATGAACATGCATCAAGCGTGATGCAGACCTCTCTTCCAAAGGTGTTTGTGCGATTAAATCTAGCGGTAAATCGTAATCCAACAGATCGATTGGATATCCGACTGTAGGTTTTGATGATACCATTCGTGCTTCTATATCTCCTCAAGTATTCTCTTTATGCCTGCGTCGCTTTGTGAGATATACCAATCGAACCTTTCTGCTTTCTTCAACTTCGGAACATCTTTCCACATTCCAAACACAGGCGCGGTGGGACGAAACTCATCATTCAAAGGATCAGTTAACCAGCGAATCGCTTCTCCTATCACAGTGTGTCGCGGAAAAAAAATGGGCTCCCTATTTGTAGCAATATGTGCTGAATTTATTCCCGCAACAAGTCCGGTTAAAATAGCAGCTTGATAACCTTCTAGTCCTGTTACCTGCCCTGCAAAGAAAAGACCGCTATATCTGTGCGTCTCGAGTGTGAGTTTTAACAAACTAGGACTCTTTATGTAATTGTTCCTATGCATCCGCCCAAAGCGTATGAAGCGAATTTGTGACATCCCTGGAAGAGATCTGACGATAACTTCTTGTGCAGATTGCGTCATTCTTGTCTGAAACCCAACTAAAGAATACGCATTCTGCAAAGCATTTTCATTTCTAAGCTGTATTACTGCATAGGGCCGAGTGTCATCGCGAGGATCTTGCAATCCCACTGGTTTGAACGTCCCAAACCTCAATGTATCTATTCCGCGCTTGGCGAGTTCTTCAACTGGCAAGCAACCCTCGAAGAGCTTTAAGTCTTCACCAGGTGACAAGCTAGTAGTTTCTGCCGTTACTAGCTGCTTATGCAACTCCAAGTATTCAGCTTTATTCAAGGCAATATTCAGATAGCCTTCTCCTGCGCCTTTATCGTAGCGGGAAGCCTTAAAAACAACTGCGCTGTCTATCTGTCCAGAGTCAACTATAGGGCTTGTCGCATCAAAAAAGTAAAGACTCTGTGTACCGAATAGTTCTTCTAAACTCCACCAGCAGTCTTTTGTTGTATTTGGACCACAAGCTACAATTAATGGCATGTCTGTTTGTTGATGCTTTTGCGCTTAATAGATATCAAGGGATCCGATTCAATTAGATCAGTGATTCTTTTCGAAAAAGCGTCACGGTCAACAACTAATGACGCACCACCCGGTATCGCGCATTCCTCGGCAACAGCAATCAGCATCGAGCCGGCTTGCTTAAGCTCTCGTTTAAGCAAACCAGCACTGCGTCGTATATCGGTGCTCTTGAATGAGTTTGAACAAACTAGTTCTGCAAAGTAATCTGTTTTATGCGCAGGTGGGTACATAATCGGGCGCATTTCATACAGCTCTACACAAACCCCGCGTTTCGTACATTGCAAAGCTGCTTCGCAACCGGCAAGTCCAGCGCCAATTATTCGGACATTTTTAGTCAACTCATCTTCGCCTATAATGCTGGTCAGATTGTGTGTTTTGCTTTTTCCATAGAAGATACTCGTTGTTTAACTTTCTAAATATTTCAGGCAACTTTTCCGTTAACGAGAGACATTCCTGTAGCGTACGCGTGTCAATCTTCATGTCTCCTGAATGTACCATGTTGTTCCTTAGACGCACAAAATGTTCAATTCGATAAATCGTGTCGGTCTCACCGATTCTCTCGACCGCATGGTCAAAGTGAACCTTAGACAAGATTTGGAACAGACGTTTTTTTCTTTCAAAACTACGCGCTTCGTTCACTACGTAATCTACTATGTTATTAGAAACCCGTTCACTAAGAAGGTAGGCAACAAAAAGTTCTTCAAACCATAACTCGTATGTTGTTACAAATATATTAACTACGATACTCTGAATGCTCTCATCAGGAACGTTAAACAGTATGTGCATTGATTGAAGTAAGGATGGATAGTTGCGATTGGCAGGAAACGCATTACGATATCGTCCTGAATCACCGCAACTCGGACAGGTTACACGACCATCGCGAAAATCATCGTGTCTGCCGATGTAGCCGCAACATATGCACCGATATTTGTTCAACTTCTGCGCCCAATCGTGTGCGCGAATTCGCAAGACATCAATAGTTAAATTTGCTAAATCCACAGATAAATCATATCACGAACACAAATAATTACTGCTCAAGTTTTTATGCTCGAATCCGAGTTTGTTTCCCTACCGAAAGACGATGAATATTGTTTCTGTCGAATGTATGTTTATGTAGCGCGAGTGACCATAGTAGTCGCGTATCCAATAAGAACCTCTTTGAAGTTGAATGATTATCGTCTCGCCGTCACCGATTGGACCATACGCACGATTGCCGATGTAAATTGTGTTTGGGATGCCTATTTCGTTCGTAATACTAACAATCCCATAAGAGTTGCCGCCAACTCCGAAATGCCATACGCCTACTAGCCCTACGCCTGATCCGCATGCGCTAAGCAAGATTAAAGCAGAAATCACTAAGATAACAACACGCATAATAAATTATACCGAAAGAACTCATCAATCGCATGCGCGAAGCTTAAAGTTCGTGCAAAATATTACAAAGGTCAATAGCGCTAATCTGTTCACTTGTAGGAATTGGAAATCGATAGTCAGTGTTATAATTCAGAAGATGCGCTTAAGTGTTAACTTAATTCTTCGCTGTGGAGGTTGAAGGTATGGAAAGTGGAATTTCTAAGGTCGGTGTTATTGGAATCGGGACGATGGGGAACGGAATCACACAAGTCGCCGCTCAAAGTGGTTTCGATACTCGCGTTTTGGATATTAACGATGATGTACTGGCTCGCGGAGTAAGCATTATAACGGGTAGTCTTGATAGACTAGTTAAAGCTTACGAGAAGACTAGCGGCGAAAAGGGCATTACGCTTGAAGCAAGAGACGTAGCGTTAAGTCGTGTTTCGACCACAACATCATACGATGAGCTGCTCGACCGCGATATTATTATTGAAGCGGTTCCGGAAAAGCCCGAGCTTAAAGAGAAAATAAACCGGACTCTAAGAGATATTGGATTCGATAAATTGCTTGTAACCAACACAAGCGGAATCAGCATCACGCGGCTAGCGGCATCCTTCGGTAAACCCGAAAGCTACATGGGAATGCACTTCATGAATCCTGTACCAATGCAGCAAGGAGTTGAAATTGTTCGCGGTCTTGGAACGAGCGACTCTACTTACTCAACAATCGTTAAATTCTGCCGCGATCTAGGCAAAACCGAAATACCCGCCGAAGATAAAGCAGGATTCGCTATCAATCGCATGTGGGTCCCGTTTGTCAATGAAGCTATCCGAGTCGTCGAGGAAGGCATAGCATCC
>CAZRQJ010000142.1:0-5828 GCA_964602075.1 uncultured Planctomycetia bacterium | reverse complement strand
CACTGAACGGGTATTTTACCATTTTGAGCAGCGCGCCTCACGCGCTGTAGCGTTTTGGCGCGAAAAAGTCCAACGTGAAAAACGCCGTGTTCAGAGCTTGCCTTCTACTTGCACGGCGACCTTGCGGTTTTTTCGCGGACCGTCGAATTCGCAAAAGAAAACTCCCTGCCAAGTGCCTAAGTTAAGCGCGCCGCTTGCAACGATAATCGTAAGTGAAGTACCGACAAGCGTTGTTTTAACGTGCGCGGTGCTGTTGCCTTCAGCGTGCCTATACGGGAGCGACTCGGTACGATATGTGCGAGCGTCATCGCAATGTCGCGCGCAACGTCGGGATCGCATGCTTCGTTAATCGTAAGACCAGCGGTTGTGTGCATCGACTGGAGAACGACCAACCCGTCTTTAACGCCGCTTGCGCCCACGATCTCGCGAACCTGTTGCGTTATGTCAACAAGCTCGACGCGTCTTTTCGTGTCAAGAGTGATTAATTCCACAGAATGTATTATACTTGTATCGCGATATGCGCAAGCGAATGCGTGCGCGATTGTCGTAACGGGAGGTCGAAATGAAAGCGTTTGTTTTTGCGTTGTTCGGATTGTTTATCGTTTTAGTGCTTGCCACAGCGGGAACGTGCGGTTCGAAACCGCCGGTGGACGATGGCGGGAGCGCGACGATTGCTACACCGGGCAAGCCGGGCGATGGCGGAGCTTTAACGCCTCCTGACGGCACTATCGAACAGCCGGGGACGACACAGCCGCCGGGCGGCGACACCGAAATCAAACTTCCCGAAATCGTTGAGCCAACGAACGAGGCAAAAGAATCGGAAATTGCGTCAATCTGGCCCAGAGAATTGCCCGATTACCTAACGAAAAAAGGCTGGTCGCTTGCTAAATGCTACACTAGCCCAGACGGCAAGCATGCAAAGAAAGTTTTTATGACGCCCGATAAATCGCGCGACATTTTCGACCTGCACGATCAGAAACTCGGCGTCATCGGCTGGGATATGCGACAGATTACCGACGACTCTCGCTATTTTGGCAGAAACGACTATACGAACGGTGATATCCTCGTTTGCGTAGGTGTGATTCTCGACAACCAGACGAACATGAACCGCGTCGAAATAAGTGTGCATAGGAAGTAGGGAAACGGCGATTGGAAGACGATAAACAGGTACCTATTCGGTGATAAAGTGCCTGTATAGAGCTAGCTTACCTGAACTGCGCCAACAATAATCTGTACAGTACCCTGTGGGCGCGTAAATAACAGATGTACTGCGCCCAGTCTTGGGCGCGTCCCTTTATCTAGGCTCCTCCTATCATTCATCCATTTCCCAATTCCATAGATATGGGTAATCGTTGTACTTTTCGACTAACTTCGCCCTAACAGGATTTAGCGTTATATACTTGTAGAATTCAGTCATCTGTTTACCGCTTCGCGCAATTTTTTCGTAATATCCTCTTAGCCAAACAGGTTCTTTTCGACCGAGCAGGTTCTTGATTTTATACGACGAATAACCCTTAATGGCATTCATAATTTTAGAGAGTTTGATCCATTCACCGTTATCGTCCTTTTTTGGCTTCAAAAGCAAATGAAAATGGTCAGGCATAACAACTGCAGCAAATAAATTGCAGTTAACATTGGTGTTGTGTTTAATGCAATCTAGCACAACAAGCCTCGCTTCAGGCGGCAACACGAAGCCGTTGAATGTTGATGAAGATACGAAATATGATGCGCCTTCACAGATAAAGTGGTGAAGTGATTTATGGATGTTGTCGGTCACAAAGGCATATTAACACAAAGGGATTTTGTTAACAACCTTTGATTTCAGGTGCGCCCAAGACTGGGCGCAGTACAGAATCTAGTGTACGATACACACAACTTAGTATATGCTGATCAGAATTGTACTTTTCTATGCTCTCACATAAAAATTACACCTAAAAAAACAACTCCTGTTGTTCGCGATTCACTTACCAATGCTTGCTTTCGGCGACGAGCAGGTTGTACAGCGGAACAAGTGAGTCCGCGTCGGGCTTCTTGCCTGTAACGATTTCGAGAAGCCGCGTATCGAGCCTCAAACGCGATCCCTCGCCACGCGACGCCTGCTCAAACTGTGTGCCTAAAACGGGGAATTCTTTCTCTGCAAGCTCATCGAACAAATCCGCCAGCGCGTCAATCTGGGACTCTGACAGCGAGTTTATATCAAGCACAGGAAGAACTTCAAGCGGTGTTTTCTTGATACCAGCAAATGCACCTGCAGTAACAAATAGCTCCGAAAAATGCAGAAGAAGCCCTAATGATGAGTTAAACCACATGCAAAGCGCTTTTTCGTTGTTCCTTGCTTGATTATCTTGTCTTACCAGTTTTAAAGGCCACCATACATTAGATAAAACAGGTTTGCTACACAACAGAGACACCACCGGAGTTGTGTTGAGTCTTATCCTTTCTGTTATCACTAATCTACTGGATGTAATCAACTGCTTCGTGACGTCTCTTGATGTAGTTGTAGTGAGTTTTGCATTGGGTTCCTGAAAAATACGACTCATAGATTTACTACGACCCCAAAGTGCGTCATAAGCACCTGTATCGCTTTCCTTAAAATTGGTACCGGTTTGTTTTCTGTCAAACCCAATCGTACAAAGATTTTTCAGATCTGTAATTGGAATACTGCTCGAATAATATGCACCAATGTTCAGGCAACCGGTTGTTCTTAAACGATAAGCTGCAATTGTTAGCTCTGGTACAGCAAACGCAACGAGCCTCCCCCAATTATCAACATTTTCACGAACAACCTCACTGCTTACCGAATAGCATCTACCGAAGCCAGCGAACAAATTTCGACCTAAGTTTCCGATATTTGAGCAATCAGAAAAAGCAGAATTGTTTCTTTCACTTTGCACGAAATTAAAACATGTCAATAACATTTCTGCAGCTTCTCTTGCATCAAAAACTGTTTTTGGTTTTCGATCAAATAAATAAAACACAGTTCTGTTTGGTTTTTCGTTATCCTCAATTTTTCTAGCAACAAACATGCATTCACTCAAATTCGTATTTTCGCTAAAGTTGTAATTGTTTTGTTCAACGCTCAAGAGTACATATTCTAAAAAATATTGGTTTTTTCCACTAACTTGGTTACCATCCCCGTCAAGCCCTATTAACAAATCCCTAGTTAATCTCCAACTAACCCCCGAAAGAAAATTTCTTGGCAACACAAATGCAATACGCCCCCCAGGTTTTACAAATCTATCTGCCAACCCTATAAATGCAGCTCCTAATCCTGCTTGACCAATACCGCGTAATCCATATGAATCAAGGATAGAATAATGGCGTTCCTTCATAGCAATGCGTAGTTTTTCGTCCTTTACACTTCCGAAAAGTAAATTTACTTCACCCGACGATCGCGCAAACGGCGGATTCATTATCACTAAATCAAAGCTTTCGGGTTCGACTTTGATTTCGCCTTTCGCTTTGCCTTTCTTAATGTCGATTCTGTGTGCGGTGGAGCGGGCACGAAGCGATTCACGCACTAGAAACTCAAGCGAGCCGATGGACTTTTCTTCGTCGCCGAACGGGAGGACGAATATTTTGCCTTCTTTGAACGTCGAATCGGGATTGTGCATTGCGAGCGTTACGGTGGCAATATGCGCCGCGTAGAGCATTACGTCGTAGCCGTGAATCACGTCGTCGAGAAGCATAGTGTGAAGCGCATTTCGATTAGGTTTATTACCCGATAAATTGGATTGATCTATGTGAAGACGCTTGAATTCCTGATATGCCGCGGAGAGAAGTGTTCCTGAACCACAGGCGAAATCGGCGATGCGCATTTGCTTAATGTTTTCTAAATCCGATAAGTCTTTATCGCTCCACGATGCGCCGGGCGTTTCAAATGCAAGTGCGGCAAGAAGCCAAGCGGATGTAATCGCCGTATAGTATGTCGCAAGATGTTTCGCGAGATCTTCAAAGAGAAGCATGTGGAAAATGCGACCCATCAAGTCGTGTTTGAGTAGCAAACGGTCTTTCACGATGGAAAGAGAAGTTTTTGCCAAGTTACCGAGAGCTTGATCGGCTTCGGGCGGTAGCGTGTTTAGAAGATCTAGAGCGATTTCAAAGACCGCGGCGTAGTTAATGTCGAGCGCGGTGTTAAATGCGCGCCTGAAACCTTCGGCATAGCTTCCTTCACTGTCTTTGTGGTATTCGAGATTTTGGAGTTTATGCTTGCCGATTAGCGATGTGTAGAAAATAGCGGCATCAAGAAGCACTAGAAAAGCTATTTTGACTGTCTGAATCTGCTCACGCTGGTTTTTTGGTTGCCGCAGTTCTAGTTTTGGAGCGATAACGTCGGCGATGTGCTTCAAGCCTTGCGTATAGCATGCAAGCAAAGGAGCGGCAGAATCTTCAATAACCGATCTGATTCTAGCGACCGCTTCGGAAAGCACGTCAATGGATTGCGCTTCGTAAACCGCTCCGCAAATGGATTCGGCAATTCCTGCGAAAGGTTTTGTAGTCCAATCTTGAAGAAGTGTTGGTTCCGTGCTACCGAGTCCCCAAACCGCAATATCGTACTGACCTTCTCTAATGAGTTTGCGAAGTCCAATGTCGGATACGTTGTCGAACAATCCGTTTCTAGGTTGACTAAGACGATAGACAATACCGATAGATACCTCGCAAAGTTCGTCATCGATTCGCTCTTTGCATTGCGCTTCAAGCTCGGCGCGAGCCGTCGGTTTGTCAAGTTTACCTTCGAGTATCACGCGCATCCCGCTTAGTTGAATTAGAACGTCGGGTTTGCGAATTTGGCTTCTAGCGCGCGTTACAATCTCGCCGCCTGCAAGGTATCCCAAATCGCAGAGCATAGCCGCGAGCGTCGTATTAACTGCAATTTCACTAATGCCAAACAGTTCTTCGCTGCTCATCGGTTCGATTTTACGCTAAATATACACATTTGTAAAGCGTGAATGACCTAGCACATCGACATGTCGAACAAAATACATCGCTCACCCCTTCATAACAATTAGCTGTTCAAGCAGCATCTGGCGCGTGACGACTTTGTAGCGGACTTCTTCGAATTCGACACGTCCGAGTTTTTCGGCGACCTCGCGCAAAATGGGGGTCATTACACGTTTGAGAATCTGGATGGTCAAGTTGTCGTCAGCCCAAATTTCGCAGACGGTTATTTCGCGTCCGTTCTCTATTACTTTGTGAATGTTTCGCGGGGCGCAGCGTATCTGTAGTTCTTCGTCCAATAGCGACCATAGCAGCTTCATCTTCTCAACGCACGCGACGCGCTCGAACACCTTTTCGGGCAGGATTTGCTCCAAATCCTTGAGGATGCCTTTAAGTTCAAAAAATTTTTCGTCGCTTCGCATCTTTCCTCGCTGCGGGTTGCAATCTCTGAAGTTTGAGTTTATCATAAACCTTTCGTAATTCTTCGTGGAGGAATGTGATGTCTTTTCGTATAGTTGCTATATCGCTTGCGATGATCTTAGTTTTTGCCGCTCCGACGTTTGCTCAAGGCAGCAGCGACGAGAACGCAACGGAAGATAAAATCGGCGGACGTATCGCTCCGTTCGTTTATATTCCGACAGGCGCTGATTTCAAAGGCGCGGGCGCATTCAGCTTCCAACCGTTCGCCGTTTTCGAGGACGACTTCGATCTCTACGGCGCAAATCTCGTATTTTCGAGAGCCGGAAACGGATTCTATTTCCCGGTTGCAATCGTTGATTTCGACGGAGGCGACGATGGCGTGATGTTCGGCGCAGGCTATAACAGGTTTTTTGAGAGCGGCGCCATAAACGGACGCTGGCTCGGTGACCTTCGTTTGACTCATGTAACCG
>CAZRQJ010000141.1:0-5873 GCA_964602075.1 uncultured Planctomycetia bacterium | reverse complement strand
GCGTCGATTTGAAGAGGGCGGTTCACGATGCGCTTATAGCTATCGCGGGCAACGAAGCGAGACTCGCAATCAGAGCGGATGCGGCGGGAGTCGGAGCGGATCTCACAAAACTTGCGGGTGAACTGCGCGCGCAGGCAAGGGAGATTATCGGGCATCCTATTGTTAAAATGGGGTCGAGCGGCGAATATCCGCATTGACGCAGTTAGTGACAAGTTTCTCCGAAACGTGCGATAAAAAACATCACGATACGTGTATCGTGTCACATCGAGGAACAATGAACGGAACAAGATTAAAACTGATTTTTCGACGGCTGATAAAACTTATCAACGCACATGAGACCGATGTTTACATTCGAGTTTACGTCGAGTCGGGTGGACACCCGGAAAGCGGCATTCCACCACAGCGTTTACCCAACGATACGCTGATAATTCCACGACCTATCGTAACAAACGCCGCCGCTAGGATTGATGCGTTAAGCGAGCGGATAACCGACGAGATACGAATCGTCGCTGGCGATATGAAGGTCGTCATGGATTCGGCGCAAGCTGTCGTTGAAGGTACGACTCTTTATTTCAACGGCTCTGATTGGAGCGTTTACCGAGTCGAAAACCCGTCGCTTTTCGGACAGGTTCAAGTATCAGTCGCGTATGTGCGAAAAATGCAAAGCGGGGTGAGTTAGCGATGCGGGATATTGTAACGAGCGCGAATATGTGGCTTTCAAGCGAACTGCCTGACTTAAATTTCATTTTTGAGCACGGAACGGCGGCGACATTTCCCGCAGTAGTCGTTGCATGCGGATCGGTCGCGGAAACTGGCGAAAGACACGGGGCGGATGTTGCGCTATGCGAAGCTAAGATTACAGCAAGCGTTTTAACCGACAACAACGATTCTTTTGCAGCGCGCGACATAGCGAATCGGATCGTTAGCACGCTTACAGGCGACAGCGATAGAGCGGTGCGAATACCGATGCACGGCTGGGATTACGAATCGAATCCACCTGTCGCAACCTGCACAATTTTTGAGATGGAAATTACAAGATTGGCGATTGTTGATGCCTTCGACGCGAAACGACCGGAAATGCGAAACATCAGAGTTGAATTTAGCTTGAGAACAAGATTGTAGCGCAGACTTCTAGTCTGCATCAGAAGCTACGATTGCTAACGAAATGAACGGATTTGCAGGCTTAGTGCCTGCGTTACAAGATGTGAGGTGAAAAATGACGAACAATATTAATGCGCTGACAGTAGGGTCCTGCGAAATCTATATAAATGGCGAGAAGTGCGGATTCGCAACCGACGTCGAGCTTGAAAAGCGAGTCGAACTATTGAGACATGAAACGAATGTGGGAGTCGAGTTCGCGACGGATCACCTGCTGCCGATTAGAAGAAGGTATCTCATTCGCGGCAGATTCGGCGAAATCGATCCGCCAACGATAAATAATGCGCTCGGTCTTGCGGGACTTTCTGCATCGCCGCTTCAAACAAGCGCACAGATGGTTGAGTACCCGCGCCTTTATTCAGGCAGATGGTATATGTTCAGAAGGCCTGCAACGGGCGGCATTGCGCTGACGAGTTCCGACGGCGGTACGACGTATGTTAAAGACTCGGCATACGAAGTGAACGAAAGCAGGACTGCAATTCGACTTATCGATGGCGGTGGAATCGCCTCGGGAAAGCTGCTGAAACTCGTGTACGGTTTCGCACCATAAACGTATGCAAATGTCGCGATGAGCGCAACGGGAAGCGTTACAGCGGTTCACGTGCTTCTCGTGCATCGTTATGCAGACGGCGCGAGCAGGCTTGAGATAGAACTTCCGCGCGTTTCGTTTGAATCGGACGTGACGCTTGCATTCGATGAAAAGGATTGGATCGGAATTCCGTTCAACGGCGAGTGTCTGCCGGACGAGTCGAGTCAGGTTTCGCCTTTTGGCAGTCAGCGGTTCTACGGTCCGGTATTTTCCAAACAAACGGAGGCTGCGAGCGAGGTTGAAGAAAATCCATACGTTCCAGAGCCGCATACCGAGTTGCAGGTTTGATCTGTACCGAATCAAAAAATAAAAGACTAAGGAAGGAATAGTAATGGATTTGAAAGAGATTACGCTCGACGAAGCTGCGTTTCTATGCGAGCCATGCGTTGTTGAATTGACAAATGGCAAGACGATCACGATAC
Source organism: uncultured Planctomycetia bacterium (assembly GCA_964602075.1). GTDB lineage: Bacteria > 4484-113 > 4484-113 > JAGGVC01 > JAGGVC01 > JAGGVC01. The sequence continues at coordinate 3,704 of CAZRQJ010000141.1, read as the reverse complement.
CTCGATGGACGGCAAGAAAAGCGTTGAGAATCGGAGCGAAACTTGCGGCGGCATATGCGAATGAGTCGGCGAAAGCAGGATATTCGGCGTTTCTTAATGTCGTTCTATCGCTTGCCGGCGAAATTGTGTGCGAAACGCTCGATGAGGTGAATGAGTTTCTCGACACGATATCGAAGGAAGAACTTGCAGCGATTCTAATGGCGATTGTAAAACAGGAGTTTCTTAATTCTGCGTGGAAAGAAACAACAAAAAAAGCCGCCGCGCTTCTTCCGCTGGCTCAATAGCGCGAATAATAGACCTAATCGCAAGCGAGTATGGATGGACTGTTGAGGAAATACTCGACAAACGGACGTTTATCGAGCTTACGGCGCTTGCGAAAGCGGTTGAAAGGCGAACACGGGAGAAGCGCTCAATTAGAGCGCTGGATTGCGGGGCTGACAAAATTGCAGTGCGTAAAGAGCTGACGCGAATCGAGCAAGAATACGAACGAGGGATTCTGGGTGCAGAAACGATACATGATGTGGACGATCAAACAGTGTTAACGGCAGCCGTTGTAAATAGGTTTTTCGGGTTATTTTGAGTCCATTTAGATAAACACGATTAGAACACAAGAAGACCCCTTGTCACATTAGAGGTTGATATGACAGATTCGAATTACATTGACACAAACGAAATTGTTGACGCTCTTGGCGAGCTTGAGCGCATGTTCGACGAGCTTTCAAAAGCGGGAGAGACCCTGCAAAAATCTCTTGCGAAGGTTTCGGACGACTTTCACGGGCTGTCGCGAGAAAGCGGCGGCGACGGAGATGCTTCATTCGGTAGTCTTGAGAGGTTTGGAAAGCAACTCGTTGACAGCGTTCATGGAACAGGGCGTGCGCTTTACAACGGCGACTTTGGGGATATGGGAATGCGAGTAATACGCAACTTAGCAGGCAGGTTGGGAGACGATGTTTCTAGTTTCGTTAGCGATGCGCTCGGCGGTGGATTCTTTGCGGATCTTCTCGGCGGGATACTTGGCGAGTTTGTTCGCGGAATCGAAGGGCTATTCGGTGGGACGAAAAAGATGCGTCTTCCCGACGTGAAACTCGATGAACTTTTCAATCCGCCCGCGATGATGTCAGCTCCCGAATTCGCATTGCCGTCGTCGGCGTTCTACTCCGGCAGATACCCAAACTCAAATACAGATTCAAATGCTCACGATGATGAATCAAAGACAATCGCAAACGTGAATGTTACCGTGAACGGAGTTGTTGGCGCGCCACGTGACGTTGCGGATGAAATTGGGAGGATTATTACGCGCACGCTTGCGGACCTGAATCGGAGAGGTGCGTGATGCTTAAATTCTGGCGAACGAGCGAAAATTCTTGGGCTTATGTATTTAGGAGCGTCATAGTACGAGTAGAATCGAACGCCGCTGCATTGCACGTTATAGATCGTGACGGCGTCCCGCATAGAATCGCAACCGGCGGCGAGCCGCGACCAATTCTGTTAAAAGTAGATTTTTCCGAAAACGCGATGGCGCTTATGAACGGCGAAGACATTCGTTTCGACGATTACTTAATCGGAAACGCAAGGAACGCAAATGAAATCGTAGTGTTTGAAAGCACACGCAAGCGTGCGTACAAGTGCGTAATCGAACGCGTCGATGAGCGCATTCAGGCGGGATGCGACAGACTTGAAAGCGAGCCGTTGTTTGTTCGAGTTGAATTCTACGTTGCTGAAAGCGGTGCATTTAACGATTGGGACGACATTTTCAGCGTCGTCTGGGGAGTGTAACGATGGCATTGACACAACTTGTTCGACACGCGCTTGCGAAACCGAACAAAAAAATCGTATTTAGATTGAGGTTTTGCACCGAGTTTCCGGAATCGAACACATTTCAAGAATTCACGCTTGCTGAAAACGGATTCAGGTTGACGCGTGAACTCGAACTACCGTCAATACTTGAATTTACACTTGCACCGCTTGAGAATAGAATCGGCGACGAGAGCGATCCACGTAACCGAATTCAACTATTTGCGCAATGCGAGTTGTGGTGCGACGTTTACTACGGCGTAAGCGCATATGAGTCCCAGCGGTTGTTCGACGGAATTGTAACGGAATTGACTTCAAGCGATGGTTGTGTTTCGGGAGTTTCGCTCGATCGTTTGCATATTCTCTCTCGCACAGTAACGAGCGTTGCAACGGATGCCGATACTGTTGAAATTGACGACGGTGCGCCGATAGTTAATGCGGCAGAATTCGACGAGTTCACTTATGGGCTTGATATAAGCGTTACTCCAAACGGTTTCTGTCAAGCGGGAGCGCGGCGCGCGTGGCAGGCTGGCGATATTCGCGTTGTCAATCAAAACGGCGAAGAAGTTCCCTTCGGCGCATACACGGTATATCCCGACAGCGGCGTCGCCAAGTTCAACAAATCGCCGTTCGGTTTGTTCACTATATACGGCGTTCGATGCTATATCGAAGGCACAAACGATGTTGCGGATGTGGTAAGAGCGGCGTTGACATACGATAAAGCGCTTGGCGGAGCGGGAGTAACAGAAAACGAACTCGAACTAATCCCGCTTGGCATTGATATAAACCGTTTTAGATGGGGCGAATCGGACGGCAGCGTCGCAGATTTTTGGACGAGCCTGAAGCGATTACTGCCGCCGTCAGTCATTCTTCGTTACGACAGCGTTTACCGTAAATTCAAACTTGAAAAGGTCGTCCAGAAGTCGTCAGCGGATTTACACTTAGTGAATCCGATCCGAGTCAATGCGCCTCGAAACGGGCATGAAATCTATACTCGTGTCGTCATTAAGGGCAAAATTGTCAACCCGAAATCGCTTACGGACGGCGCGGCAATAACCGATCTGCTTGCTGGGCATGGTGAAACGTATCGCTGGAACGGCTCGGAAAAAATATTCGACGAAGGAACGATTGCGCTAGTCACGGATGGAAACCCAAACAGCGGTTTCGGTCGTCATAATATATCAGGCGCGTCATACGAATGGAAAGATTTTGCGCTAATCAACTTGGGAATACCTGAATCGGGCGGACTGCACCGCATTTCACGCATAGACATTGTGGCTGGCAACAGTCACAATCCAAACTCGCAGTCGGGGGCGAACGCCATATTTCTTTATGGGTACGATATTCTTGGAAGCGAAGACGGAACCGACTACGTGCGCGTTTCGCCTGATGCAAAGATGTTCTTGAAGCCGCTCGAATTAAAAACAATCGAAAATCTAACGTTCGATAGGGTGCGTTTTCTCAAAGTTCGGGTCAAACCGTCAAAAGACGGGCTGTCGAATCAGAACGATCCGGGATATGCGCTTAACGAGATTCGCGTGTACGGCTCGACGGAGTTTGAAGCGATTGCGGTGATTCAGGACAGCGATCCGCAAGCAAAATTCTACTATCCAGCGCTCGCAGAAAAAACTAGCTCAATCGGATTCCTGACATACATTGAGAACTCTGAAGGCGCGCTCGATTATTACAAGGCTCGCGAATACGCGCAAGCGCTGCTTAACGAGTTCATACGCAGTTATCAGCGCGTCGAATACGCTTGCGTTTTAGATCCTATGATTGAACCTGCGATGACGGCGGGAATCGTTGACTCGTTGACGCGGCTTGATACGCCGATTCTTGTTGAACGCGTGACGCTGGAATGCGGTAAAACAATTGTGACAGGCATGAATTATCTAGCGACAGTCGAATAA
>CAZRQJ010000140.1:0-5887 GCA_964602075.1 uncultured Planctomycetia bacterium | reverse complement strand
GTATTTTGCTGGAGTCATGTTTGGCATCACTATGTTTGCTCCACGCTGGAGTCCAAGCTCACGCCCGTTTTCTGTATTAAGTGTAGCGAGCGCTGTCGTTGACGGAATATTCGCTTCGGGACAAACAAGCCGCGTCAACGCGATAACTTTGTATGTCATTAATTCCGATGGCGGTACTTGTTTCTCCGATGATAACGGAAGGTAAACTAAGCTCTCTTCTGTGTTGTATCTAGTTTGACATTGACTTGATTCTTCGACATTATCAACAACTTTCTCTGAAAAAATTCCTAACGGCGTATCAGGATGCGGTATGTAAGGTCCAACGCCAATCATATCGAGATCGAGAGTTCGGAACAACAATAAATCGTTCGCAACACTTTCATACGTTTGTCCCGGTATTCCGACCATAATTCCGCTTCCCACTTCGTATCCGAGATCGTTTAATTTCACGAGTAACTTCAATCGGTCTTCGACTTTCCCTTTTCGACCGTCTCTGCCGGGGTGAATCGAGGAATAAAGCGACGCATCGCTGGTTTCAAAGCGAAGCAAGTACCTGTCTGCGCCAGCATCTCGCCAAGACACTAATTCGGATATATCGCGTTCGCCAAGCGAAAGTGTTACTGCAAGGTTGGTTTCGGTTCTAATTCTCTCCACCAAGTTCGATATAAACTCGGAAGTAAGCGACCTGTCTTCGCCAGATTGCAAGACAATAGTTCCGTAACCGAATGCCGCTGCTTTTTGCACACATTCGATTATTTCGACTTCTGTCATTCGGTATCTTTCAACAACACGATTGCCGAAACGAATACCGCAGTAAGCGCATTTACGGCTGCAGTAATTACTTATCTCGATTAATCCTCGCAGGTGAACTTCGTCACCAACGTATTGTTTACGCGTTTCGTCGGCTGCGCGCCATAGCTCTTCGAGTTTAAACTCGTCGGTTTCTGTGAGCCAGCTTATCAATTCACTCTTGGTCAGCGATTTGAACACGATATTTGTTACCCGATAATTGGCGAGAATACACATAAAGCGTAGTAATATTGACATATATATGCACGCTCAATTGATTGCAAGACAAATCTTATCTGAAAGTGTAGAATTCTAACGTGGGAACTACCGTAAAAGAAAATATCAGAATCGCTCCAGGATTACCCGAAGATTTCGATCCTGATCTCGCGTGGGTAGACGAATTCGTAGCGCAGATTCGCGATTACATATTCGTTCGCCCCGCCGACTCCATGCTCATTGTCCTTCCGAATCAAACTTATAAACTCAACAATACTGGCGTACAAATACTGTCCGCAATGTGCGGCGGAGCTGAACTCGTTGATATTCTTGGGAAAAAACTGGCTAGACGCGACGTGCGTTTAGATTTGTACTATTTCTTTCTCGACCTAAAAGCTGTTATCTCGGGGTGTCTACGGGAAAACGAAACCCGAATGGCGGTTGAGCGAATTCCCTATGAACCGCCAATCAACTCGCTGCCCGTTTTATCCGAAATCGCAATCACTTACGCTTGCAACCTACGCTGCGCTTTTTGCTATGCAGGTAGCTGCCCTGATCGGAAGGAGACGATGACGTATGAGCAATGTAAACGTGTACTCGACGTCATTCGATATGAAGCGCAGGTGCCGAGTGTTAGTTTTACGGGCGGCGAGCCGACAATTCTTTACTGGCTAGAAGATGCTGTGAAATATGCGAAAGACTTGAAGATGCGAGTGAACCTGATAACTAACGGAACGCTGTTAAACGAGAAACGCGTACAAAAATTAAAAGAAATCGGACTCGATAGCGCACAAGTATCTCTCGAAGCGCCAACAGCGGATGTACACGACGATATTACCGAACAGCAAGGCAGTTTCGAGAAAACGCTTAACGCAGTTCGGTTGTTGAAAGATGCCGAAATCCATGTCCATTGCAACACTACAGTAAACCGCCAAAATCTTCTATGTTTAAATGAATTTGTCCCGTTGTATAAATCACTCGGACTTACGCGCTTCAGCATGAACTTAATGATTCCATGTGGGCACGGTTCGGATGCTCGCTCGCTCTGGGTTAAATACGAAGAAGTCGGTGACATCGTTAGGAATCTGCGCCGTGTTTCAAGGGATGCAGACATCAAGTTCCTCTGGTATTCACCTACGCCGATGTGTATGTTCAATCCAATCCCGCTTGGACTCGGCAATAAATCGTGTGCCGCTTGCGACGGACTTTTGTCTATTGCACCGGACGGTGGTGTTCTTCCGTGCAGCTCATGGAACGAGCCTGTTGGGAACATATTAACGCAGCCCTTCGATGAGCTTTGGGGGAGCGCAAGGGCGCGTTGGATTAGGGCTAAAGAATACGCACCGAAAGAATGCCACGGCTGTGAATCACTAGCGGTTTGTCAAGCGGCTTGTCCGTTATACTGGGATGCAGTAGGCACGGAAAGTTTGAAACACGCTTAAAGGAGCTGGAAGTCCCGAACTTGCATCCTTGATATTTACATGTGTTATAATAAACTCATGTTCACATTTCGGTTGGTACGGAGCGTCGGCATTGCCATTGTCGCTTTCTGTATATGCGCTGGGCTTTGGAGTTGTTCTTCTGGCACAGAGCGTGAAGTTGCGCGCGACCTCACGGGTCAGTGGAGCGGTACGGCTACTGGCAATACCGAAAGCGTTAACATATACTTCTCCTTAATCGTTAATGAAGACGGCACTGCCACTATAGATTTATTCTTTCCTACGATTCCCGAAATCGACGAAGCCTCCGGTTGGGGGCGCGTAGAGGGATCTTCAATCAGCCTTGTGCTCACTGATATCAAAGGTAAAGGTGTTTACTTTACCGGTAGAGCCGATGCGCTGGGAGCAGAAATCAACGGGGAGATTGCCGTCTCCGACGACCCAAATGTTTTAACTTTTCAGGTTTTTAAACAGTGAGTTTATTTGCAAGTATGTTACATAACACAAGTCTGAAGCGAACATTTGTAGCGTTCGTGTTTTGTTTCCTTTTAATATCGACATTCTGTGCGCAAAGCGCATCATCTTCGACCGACGTACTTACATTAGTCTTTGATAACGGCATCGTTCAAATCAATCATTGCCCGCAAACAGTTGGTGAACTTTTTGAAATCGAAGGCATATCGGAAGATCCCGAACTATTCGGTTTGAGTCCGTTTTCGCCTTTAACGTCCGGTCAAATGATTGTCTTAGTCGGCATATCCGTTGCAGAAGCGTCAAGTGAAATTGAAATCCCAATCCCCGTGGCGTTTCGATATGAATTCACCGTCACTGATAAAGCGATTGAAGTGAGAGACGAAGGTCGTGTTGGGATTGAACGCATTACGGTGCGTCAATATTTTAGAAAAGGTGTCTTAATAGGCGAGATCAGGCATTCAGAGATTATCGTCGAACCGAAACCTAAACTTGTCTTAATGCCTGCAGGACCTGGTTTGAACTATTCGCCTACATTCGAGGAACTGCTAAACAATCCTCTTCTTTCAAGAGAGTTGTCCCCGCCGGCGCGTTACGCAAAAAAGATGCAATGCGAAGCAACAGCATACTATCCGGGGTTTGATTGCAATGGAAGCTGGGGCAACAAGACCGCTATGGGCTACGAATGCATGCCCGGAAGGATAGCCGTTGATCCAAACGTAATTCCGCTAGGCAGCAGACTGTTTGTAGAAAACTATGGATATTGCGTTGCTGTTGATACAGGCGGAGCGATAAAAGGAAACATCATTGACGTTTGTTTTTGGACACGCGACGAATGCATTAACTGGGGACGCCGCGATGTTATGGTTTACATCCTGCAATGATTCAGATTTTCGTCTTAAAGCTCTGAAGACTCCGAAACAGATCGAACAATCCGTCTGCCGCTTTGCTAACTCTTTCGTACAACACTAACCCAGTAATCCACCTTTCAGGAATTGCTGTTTCACCAAATCGTGCGCCTAGTAACGCGCCGCCGACAGCACATGTTGTGTCCGTATCGCCGCCCATTGCCAAGAGCGCTGTCGTTCCTTCCTCAAAGTTCTTTGCGTGTATGACAGCCCACAGTGCCGCCTGAAGTGCATCGAGCACATATCCGCCCGTTCTTAGATTAGTGGATTTCAAAGCAGTCAAAGCTGCGATTGACGAATGCACTCGGAAATCTAGGCTTTGCGATATTGAAAGTAAGAAAGGCATTAAAGCATGTCTATTGAGTTGTCGGTTATGTGCGCGATCGCTTTATTCAGCAGAATGCAGGAATCAACGCATCGTGAATCAGTGTGTGTTATTGCGCTAATGCTTGCGGTTTCTGATATAAACAACTCTATGTCATCTTTCCTTAGAAGTCCGGTTGGCGCACACCTCATAAGATAACCATTCCCAGCAGCGTTGTCGCCAAGCAATTTTGACGCTAGCGCAGATGCCGATTCAATCGGACTGCCTTCCGCCAATGCGGATAGCGCGATTCTTGTAGTGCGTCCTATTCCGCGACCGTCGTTCTTATACCAATCAAGAAAGCGTCTAGCTATGTCTGTTCTATCAAAATGTTCTAATTCAACATAACTTTCTGCTATAGCAAGCATCTGGTATGTATCGTCCGTACCTTCACCCGCTTTGAAACCGTTTCTACCGTCAAGATAATCACCGACACTGCCGTAATGATATCGAATCTCTTCGGCGCGCATACCTTCGAGCGGCATACCGAGCGCATCTCCAATAGCAAGCCCAAGCAGCGAGCCTTGAAATCGATCTCTAAGCAAGTCTTCACTAATTTTGCTTACACCTTGATTCATGTCTAACCTCGCGTAGATTACATACTTCAATGGTTTTTAATGCAGAAAGTCAGTATATTAAGTTGTAGGATAAAATGACGCCGTGCGGAAAATTACGATTAAGAACTTCGCAAAGGTTAATCCCGTGCTCGAAATACTCGGGCGCGACAGCGAAACCGGTATGCATTTCATATCAACTGTCTTGATGAATATCAGTCGTTTCGATGTTGTTTCGGTTGAACTATTAGACGAATCGTTAAACAAAAATGATGACGCAAACCGCGACAATAAACATGATTTCCCATTAAGAATAATAACTTGTTCAGACGCGTCGTATCACTTGTTGGACGCAGCCGATAACGACATTGCTTCGCTTGAATCTGCTGAACGCGCAATACCGCTCGACATGAACAATACGGTTGCGCGAGCTTGGAAGTTGTTGTGTGAAATCGCAGGTAGGGAACTTCCAGTGAGAATCGCTATTACCAAGCGAATTCCTGTTGAAGCAGGGCTAGGTGGAGCAAGCGGGAACGCCGCAGCTGCGCTTGTTGCTCTTGTTAAGCTGTTTAATCTCGACATCGCTTCGCAAGAACTTGCGCACATAGCAGCGTCAATAGGCTCGGACGTTCCATTCTTTCTATCGGGCGGTTTGATGTATGGAACTCATTATGGCGAGAAAGTGCTTGATTTAGGTGAGTGTCCGAATTTGAACTTTATCGTGCTGAAACCTAATCACGGCTCAAATACCGGTCAGGCATACAAAGAAGTGTCCGAGATACTTGGATTAACTGCAGGCGTTGAGCGCACGGCTCGTACGACGCGCGGTTTCATCACCGCGCTGCGCGGGGGATTAGATGTCATTCCGCATATCCGCAACGATTTTGACGCTTACGCGCTAAGGTCAACGATTACAGGAAGAATGTTCGCTTGGCTTCAAAAGCGGCTTGCTGATAAGGTGATTCTCGCAGGCAGCGGTTCGTCGGTAGTCGGTGTTTTTAGGAAAGATCTGTCGCGGAAACTCATTGGAGACGCAATGACCGATTTACATGACATTCTCGAATGCGTTTTTATAGAGAAACCGGTTCAGCAGGGAATAGAGGTGGTGAACTGGGAATGAAAGCCGTAACTATTTTAGTGATTCTT
>CAZRQJ010000139.1:2646-5981 GCA_964602075.1 uncultured Planctomycetia bacterium | reverse complement strand
CTGAATCGCCTGTGCGATAGTAACAACGCACCAGACAGCCGCGCTTATCAGTGCGGTCAAAAAAACTATAGAAAGATAGATTGACGAGATCCGCAAAGCTCTACCTAAGAATAAAATGCTCTTCTTAAATGACCGTATATATTAACGCAAGAGAAGTTATGTATGTGAAAAACATGCTGAATTAAGAAGTTAAGACTTCAGCGATGGTATCATGATTGCGCTCCCAGCGTGTCTTCATGTTTTGGCGCGCTTGAGAACAGCTTTTAAGAAAAATCGCTTTTATTGTTCATTTCGTAACTATTTTCGAGGTGATTCTTGTTTGTTAACTCGAAACAAAGGTTCAAACTTGCTTGCAACGGTCAACCTGTTGACAGACCTCCTGTTTGGATTATGCGCCAGGCTGGACGCACATTACCGGAATATCGCGCACTAAAAGAGATTCACGATTTCAAAGAGCTAATGTCCACTCCGGAGTTAGCCGCAGAAGTAACTCTGCAACCGGTTCGCCGCTTTCCCCTCGACGCGGCGATAATCTTTAGCGACATACTCGTGGTACCCGAAGCTATGGGGTTAGAGCTTGAGTTTTCACCAAAACTTTTCTTGTCTCCGTCAGTTCGTTCGAAAATAGACGTGGATGCGCTGCGTGTTACCGGAGCTGCCGAATCGCTCGAATATGTGATAAAAGCTATTGAACTCGTCCGTAAGGAACTGGTTGACGAAAAAGCTGTCCTTGGGTTCTCTGGCGCACCATATACGGTTGCAAGCTACATGATTGAAGGCGGCAGTAGCAAAAGTTATAGTCACTTAAAGAGTTTTATGTATCGCGAACCTTCGCTTTTCGATCGACTACTGAATGCTGTAACAGACGTTACTGTCGATTACTTATTGATGCAAGTTGAGGCAGGAGTAGATGCCGTTCAGTTGTTTGATTCGTGGGCTGGTGAACTTTCTCCTGCCGACTACAGCATTTATGCGCTACCATATGTTCAGCGGATTATCGAACGCGTGCAGGCGACCGGTACGCCTGTTATTTACTACATAAACGGTGTTGGTAACATACTCGAAGAGGCATGTAACAGCGGAGCTAAAATTATGGGGATTGACTGGAGAATTTCGCTCACCGATGTGCGTGCACGGCTTGGCAGCGACATCGTCTTACAAGGCAACCTAGATCCGGGACTATTATTCGCTTTGCCCGACGAAATTCGGCGTAGAACGAACGCGATGATTAATGAAACAGCAGGACTAAGACATATCGCTAACCTTGGGCATGGAGTAGTTCCAGAAACACCACTCGAAGGAATTGAAGCGTTTATCACCTCTGTTATCAGTTGGAAAAGAGTCAATGATAGATAATCTAATTAACAAGCAAACAATCAGCCCGCGTTCTATTCCAAACGAATTGTCTGAAAAATACTCGAAAAGCGGTCCGCGCTACACGAGCTATCCAACGGCTCCTCAATTCACATCGGATTTCGACTACGAAAGCATAAAAAGTAAATGGCAAACGCTTGCAACCTCAAACGACGCGATATCGCTATACATACATATTCCCTTCTGCCGCAGCCGTTGTCTTTACTGCGGATGTCACACAATTGTTTGCGACAGCAGCGACACAACAGAAGCGTATATCGATGCGCTGTTTCGTGAAGTGGACTCTATCGTAGAACTCATTGGATTAAACAAGACAGCAGCCCAGTTAGCACTTGGAGGTGGAACCCCGACATATTTGAAACCAGAGGTAATGACGAGTTTAATAGCAAGATTGAAAGAGCGTTTCATTTTCCCTGACGACGGCGAGCGCTCGATTGAAGTTCACCCAGAGACTATAGATTCCGCCTATCTCGATACGCTATTGGAGCTTGGATTTAATAGGTTCAGCTTCGGTGTTCAAGATTTCAATCATGACATACAGGTAGCTATAAGGCGTGTGCAAAGCGAACAAGGGATATTCGACAAGGTAAATCACCTTCGGAAGCAAGGTTGCGACGCGATAAACATAGACTTGATTTATGGATTGCCTTTGCAAACTCCAGATACATTTGAAAAAACCGTCGAAACCACTATTACGCTTCGGCCTTCGCGAATAGCGCTGTTTGGATACGCACATGTCCCTTGGGTGAGTCCACATCAGGATGAATTAAAAAAATACTGTCTACCAAATCCTGCCGAACGTATAGAACTTTTCGGACTTGCGTTTGATATGCTGCTCGAAGCTGGATACAGGCACGTCGGAATGGACCACTTCGCTCTTTCGGACGACGAACTTACTAAAGCTCTGGAAACTCGCAAAATGACGCGAAATTTTATGGGCTATTCGACAATTCGCGGTCTCGATCTAGTCGGCTTAGGAGTTTCATCCATAAGCTCTGTCAACACGACTTTCACTCAAAATGAAAAGGGTGTTGAAAAGTACATCGAACTGGCAGGTTCGCCGATTTGGATTAAGGGACTTGAAAAGACACCTGAAGATTTATTGCGCGGCGAAGTGATTCTCGAACTAATGTGCAACTTCTATCTTGATATCGTAGCAATCGAAACGAGATACGGAATCAATTTCAAAGAACATTTTGCACAGGAACTTGGTGAACTTGAACACATGGTTGGCGACGGACTCGTGAAACTCGATGATACTTACCTTGCAGTCACTAATCTAGGACGTTTCTTTGTGCGTAACATAAGCATGCCGTTTGATGAATATTTGAAAACCGAGAAGCCGCTAGGAAGATATTCCAAAACTGTCTAGGGGAGTTATCACTTTACAATGACTAATGAAACTGAAAAATATGGAGTTTTACTTCTTAATATGGGTGGTCCTGGCGGTCTCGACGAAGTACAAGATTACATATATAACCTTTTAGCCGATCCGTTGATGATAAGGATGCCGTTTGGCGGACTTCTTCAAAAGCCGTTAGCGCGTATAGTATCGCGCAGGCGCGCTCAAAAAGTTAAAAAGCGTTATGAACTTATTGGCGGAAAGTCTCCAATAACAGACGCAACTGCTAAGCAAGTTGAACTACTCTCTCTTGCGTTGGGTTTGCCGGTTACTTATGCAATGCGCTATACGGCTCCGCGCGCCAGTGTCGCCATCGATATTATGATTAGCAAGAAAGTTGACAAACTTATCGTTATTCCGCTGTATCCGCAGTATTCAACTGTTTCCACGCTTTCGTCAATGAGAGATTTTATAGAATTTAACGCAGGAAAACTCGCATACAGAATTATTGATAGACATTACAACCATCCAATTTTCATTCGGGCGATGGCGCAATCTCTAGCTGATGTTATCTCGCGGGTAGACTTAAACTTAAAATCATGCGTTCTGTTCGTTGCCC
>CAZRQJ010000139.1:0-2621 GCA_964602075.1 uncultured Planctomycetia bacterium | reverse complement strand
ATTAAGAGCGGCGATCCCTATTCCAAAGAGGTCGAAAAAACGACCGCGTTGATAAGCAATTCGTTGAGCATTCAATTACCATACAGCCTCGCATATCAAAGCAGAGTCGGTCCTGTTAAATGGCGCGGCCCCACTTTGGAAGAGGAACTTGATGTACTAGTTGACAAAGGCTTCGAGCAACTAATTGTTCAACCTTTGAGTTTTGTATCGGAGAATCTTGAAACACTATTCGATCTCGATATAGACTTCAAAGAAACCTGCATGAGATCTGGGATTGATGCGATGCACAGAGTCCAGACTCTTGGTGCGTCACCGTCGTACATCGAAGCGCTTGCAGACATCGCGACAAAAACTATCGCCGAATGGAGTGAATCCGATGCATGATGTTGTTGTAATCGGTGGGGGAATTGCCGGGCTTACAGCTGCATGGAAGCTCAAACAACTGGGATTCGATGTTCAGGTGCTTGAAGCCAACAACGTTGCTGGTGGGAATATCCGCACAATTTCACATGAAGGCTATAAGCTCGAACTCGGTCCTTACAGCTTTATGGGTTCTTCTGAATTCATTTGGAAACTAGTAGAAGAACTCGGTATGGAAGACAAAGCAGAACTAGCGAATGCAGCATCTGACAACCGCTATATATTTAGAGACGGAAAGTTACTTCCGTTGCCCTTCAGTTTCGGGAGCTTTATATCTACACCGTTGTTGAGCCCCAAAGCAAAGTTGAGATTGATGATGGAACCATTCATTCCGAACGGAGCCAAACCCGAAGATACCGCATGGGATTTCTTCGTGCGCAGATTCGGCAAAGAAGCTGCGACATACATAATGGGGCCGTTTGTATCAGGTATATACGCAGGCGACCCGAAAATTCTTGGAGCAAGGGCTGCGTTTCCAAAATTTCACGACTTTGAACGCGATTCGGGCTCAATGATTAAAGGTTCTATAAAATACATGATCGCTAAGCGCAAGCGAATCAAACGAGAGAATCTGAAAGTCCATAAAGGGCTTTACAGTTTCAAAGGTGGTCTCGGTCTAATCACTGAAGAGCTTGCAACTAGAATGAGCGACATTATAAATATAGATACTATAGTCGAAAACATTATTAACACGGCTGATGGCTTCCGTGTCGAATCACGTAATAGCAGCTTTGAAACAAAGGCGGTCGTTTGCGCAGTACCGCCGCAAGTTGCGGTGCAAATACTCGCTAATATTGCACCGAAAATGATTGAACCAATGAACTCGATTCCTATGTCACCTGTTACACTTGTACACTGGAGTCAACCGAGCTGCACACCCGGACTGCCGCTTGGATTCGGATTCCTAATGCCACGATTGTACAAACATCGCGTACTCGGTACGATTTTCTCGTCACAGCTTTTTACAAGCCGAAATTCCAGTAACCAGATGTTTTTTAGCACATATTACGGCGGCATGACGGACAAATCAGCAATGGATTTATGCGACAACGATTTGTTGGAACTTCTGATACATGAGCACAACGAGATATTCGGTGTAAAACTTGAGAAACCAGAAATGGTTAAGATAATCCGATATCCAAATGCTATTCCGCAGCTCACACCCAAACATCTGGAAACAATAGAATGCTGTAATATTGAGCTTTCAAAGCAGGTGGGCGTTTTTCTTGCGGGTAATTATTTGACCGGGGTCGGCATTGAACATGCTGTGACAAGCGGCTTCATCGCTTCTGATAAGGTCGCAGATTTCTTTAAAGTAAGGTCTAACCGCTAACGGAAGTGATGAAATGAGCGAGAGAAAACGCATCGAAATACCACTCGTCGTTGTCGGTTGCGATTTCCGAAGTGCAAATGTCAAGTTTCGTGAATGCCTCGTAACTACATACGAAGAACGACTAGCGCTTCACAGCGGCATTTCAAGTACCGAACTAGAAGCTGGGTTTGCTGCGCTCGAAACATGCAACCGTATCGAGTGGCTTGCCTCATGTGAAAATCCTGAATGGGTTGCCGAACTTCTGTCAGCGCAGATGATTGAAAGATGGCAGAAAAGTTTACCCGAAATTGTCGGCATGCCCACACCTAGAATTTATATCGGTAGAGATGCAGCTAAACACGTAATGCGAGTAGTTTCAGGTGCCGAGTCGCTTGCAACTGGAGAAGCACAAATTGCTGGGCAATTTCAAGACGCGATGAATCGTGCTCGTGAAGAAAAAACTAGCAATTACATTATAAATGGACTAGCAAAACACGCAGGCAGGCTTGCAAAATCAGGCGCACGCATTGGATTTCGCTCCGACCACACTCGTGGGATTCACGGCATGACAGCTGATTATCTTAAAGCATACTTTAACAGTGACGCAAGAGCAAAAACCATAGTTGTTTTGGGAATGGGGTCGATTGGAAGAAAAACTTCAGAAGCAATAGAGCATTTACTTAACTGCAATGTGATTCGTGTTAATCGCACCGTATCCAATCAGCATGCAAGCGTGTGGAAGGACATAAATGAACTTCCACAGTTGCTCGAAGAAGCGGACGCACTGGTGCTTGCAACTGGAGCGTTTTCACCTGTATTGCATTCTACACACGTTAAGAGGGCTGATAGCAGGCATCCGATACTGATTATGGACATAGGAATACCTAGA
>CAZRQJ010000138.1:2857-5981 GCA_964602075.1 uncultured Planctomycetia bacterium | reverse complement strand
ACGCTAATATAAACCAGCAGAAAATCGAAACGACACCGGACGGCAGAAAAGCTCGTCTTACAATTCAGACATGCTGGGTTCAGGAAACCCGCCGCAAGAAGGGACTCGACGATTTTCCTTGCAAAGAAGTCGGACTTGTCGAATATACCGGTTTCGCAAAAGAAATAGACGCGCGCATTAAGACTACTTGCGATTATTGCCCTCCCGACCAACATCACGAAAATGGATTCTGCCAGTGGGTGTTCGAAATAGAAGAGTAGCGGAATCCGTTTCCAAACTCCGCTACTTCAATTCAGCATTCGGTTTAATTGTTGCTTAACTCCAAGCGGCAACAGATTCCGTTTACGGCGCAGTATAGTACGCTACTTTCATTCCTAGACTTGATCTGAACACAACCATGACGCTTCCGTCTGCTAGCGTTAACGGCGATGTTTGCTCGTTGATGAAATAGTCAGACGCAACTTCAATATCGCCTGCCTGCCAGTCATCGGTTGTTGCGGGATTATCAACCGTAGGGTAGCAGGCGAGAAGCCTGCCGTAGCCTGTGCCAATCGTGTAGTTGCTCGAAATGAACGTGCGCCCTCCGACGATTGCAACTCCTAGATTACGACCGTAATGGGTTTGATACACCTTCATAATCGCCATTTTAGTCCAATTACCCGATGTCGGTGTGGCGGACGACGCGCGTGCTACGCAGAGAAATTCGTTAAACTGGGTGTCGTCAACGTTCTGATAGGCGATTATTGGAAGTCCACCCTGTTCGGCGACTGTAACCGACAATCCAGTGTTCTTCATCGAATCGTCAACCTTGATCTTTGTCCAGTCCGCCGGAGTCTGCGGGGTTGTGGAGGATGAGTATGCGTACCATAACTCGTTCCAGCCACCCGATTTGCGTTGATAGGCTATCGCTGGAAAACCGCCAACAGTTGTTATCGACGGATATGCGTATTGCACGCCCGTGTCGATATCGACATTTGCCCAGTCCGCGTCGGATACTGGAAGACCCGGTGACGAAATTCCCTGCGCAAAACGCACTCCGCTTGCCGTTCGGTATACAAGCACGGGGGAGTCACCAACTGCAGCGATTTGCGGCTCGCCCATCGACAAAGCGTCGTTTTCGTGAATGTTCCAATCGGCTGGATCGGAAGGCGTGGCGGAATTTGCAAAGCCGAAGTATACGTCTTGATCGAGTGTCGCTACGTACACAATACATGGAACGCCTTGAACCTCAATTAATCCGAGTCTACCACCGCGGTTGCCGGTTTCGTTGACGCTCGATGTTACCCAATCAGCAGGAGAAGTAGGTTTCACAACTGTCGAATATGCGTACTTAATCCATTTACGGTCGTCGCGAGTATAGAGAATTGCAGGCTTGCCGTCTATAAGAGCGACAGCTGTGTACTTGGCATAGTTTTCGTTGGACGTATCGAGTATATAACTCGACCAGTTGTCGCCATCTATCACTGGATCGATAGCGACAGCGGGGTTGACTGTAAGCGTGAAATCGAAGGTGTTCGAGGGACCGAAAGCGTTGTCTACCGTTACGCTTGCGTTATATGCGCCTGGCGCACCGAGTACGACTTCGGGTGAGCGATCCGTAGTAGTGTTGGGCGCGGCGCCACCGCCGAAATTCCAAGAGAATGTTATCGGTTCCGTACCGCTCACTGTAGCGTTAAACGTTTGTGTCTCGCCTTCAGTGCCTTCAATCGGTACAACGTCGCTTGCCATTGCTGGCGTTTCAAGTCCTTGTTGCGACACTATGAGTGTGAAGTCGTACGTGTCGCTGCCGAAATCGTTGGTGACTGAAACACTAGCGTTATACGAGCCGTCTGCGCCGAGCGTCACCTGCGGAGCGGCGTTTATCGATGTGTTTGGAGTCGCGCCACCGCCGAAATTCCAGTTGTACGTCATTGGGGGCGATCCGCTGACCGTCGCGTTAAATGTGACAATCGAGCCTTCAACCCCACCCTGTGGTGAAACGTTCGTTACATTTGGCGGAACTTCTCCTGTCACAAGTTCTACCGGTTCGCTCCGTTCGCCAAAGTTGTCGCTTCCGTCGTACGGCTGAACAGCTATCCAGTTTTGCATCATCACCGAAATCGGAATTGTAAAAGTAATCGGAAAATCCTGACCGATAGGCAATGCGTCTTTCGCGTCTTCGAGCGTTACGCGAGCGATTTCGTTGTATGTCCCAGTTGAGGTTGAGCTTGTCAGAATGCGATATCCAATTACTGCGTTTAAGTAGTTGTTTGCGATAGGCGTAATGTCGGATATGCCTACTTCACCGCTATCATCGCCGTCAATCCATCCAAGAAGGCTACCAGGTGTCGCCAAAGCGAGATAGTTCTGTGCGATCGGTGTTATATCCGGCACACCAACTTCACCGCTCAAGTCGTAATCGCCGACATTTTTATAGGTCCAAGTCGTCTCTCCTGTGCCTTGGTTAAAACTCAAATCAGTAACAAGACCGGAATCGCCTTGCGGTACTGCCCCAACCTTTCGGGTTACTGGATTCGATAGCACTGCGCTAGCTAAGGCAGACTTAAGCGTTGCAAAAACGTCGGTGTTTAAGTCTGTCGGTGCTGAGTATGACGCAATTTCCGCTGCGATAGCCGCCGTCGAGCGCAGCTCGTATGAGTCGTTGTTGGCGTTTTGATCGGATCGCATTCCTGAAAAACCGCCGCTTGCGCAAGCGATCAGCAATAGCGATATCAGTAAGGACATCGCCGAAAAAAACGGATTTCTAGTTACAGATCTCTTTCTCATGATTTCCTCCGAAATAAACTAGAATATGTTTTCAAACGCGTGCTACCCACCACTCTTGTTTAGAAATTGAGCTTATCCTATCAAAGTCAATTTCAAAACAAGATAATTCCTGTAATTAAATTTTCAACTTATAAATACAGGCGTAACAAGCAGACGAAAAGCGTGAGTTAACATAATATGATTGATGAAAGCTTATAGATATTCTGTGCTTCAGGTAATAAATGCTCGCCCGTTATGCCTAACGAGTTTTCTTTTCACGGTCGTGTTTGGGTCGTCACCGACGAGTCCGACGCGCTTATCAACGATATCGACACGGATATGATTTTCCACAACTCTCACCTACGCATAACTAATCTTC
>CAZRQJ010000138.1:0-2847 GCA_964602075.1 uncultured Planctomycetia bacterium | reverse complement strand
GATGGAAAGATTTTCCCAGCAAGGCTCGCTATGGAGATATGGTAGTTGCAGAAGTAAACTTCGGTTGCGGGTCGAGTCGTCAACAAGCTGTAGATTGCTTCCACGCACTAGGTTAAAGACGATTATCGCCGTGAGTTTTGGAGCAATTTATTTGCGCAACGCCATAAACAGTGCATTTGCGAATGGAACCTGTCCTGCCCTTTCGGAGTGGAATGTTGAAAACCCGATTATAAGAAACGGCGATGAAACAGAAGCTGATTTTGAACACGGAAAACTCGCTAACAGAACGAAGGGAATTGAGATTGGGTCTTTGAAAATGTGGAGTAGCGTTCAGAAAGATATCTACATAAACGGCGGACTTCTAAAAACCGCAAGTTAATTTCGTTTCGCTAGTTTACTTCTCAAATACGAAGCGTTTACGCTTGGATAGTTCTTAAGAAAAACAAGGCTTGATAACTAATTTGAGCTATCTTCGATTGAGTCGATTTCATAAAAATTTGTGGCACAGGCTGCTGTCGCATGATATCATTTTCACGACCTTTCCGTATGGAGGAACGCTTTATGAAATATTCGATTTTTGTTTTCTTAGTATTCATCGTCGTTATGACGATAAGCGTATTTGCCGCAGAAGAAGTGAAGGTGCCCGCGTATGCAGGCGACAACGCTAAAAACTGTAAGATGTGTCATAAAGACATCGTTGCAAAGTGGGAAACGATGAGCAAGGCGAAGGCATATGACACTTTGAGCGACGAAGACAAGGCAAAACCAGAGTGCATCAGCTGCCACGTTACGGGCGCAGGAGTTGAAGGCGGCTTTATCAGTGCAGAGAAATCACCCACGCTCTTAAATGTTCAATGCGAGGCTTGTCATGGACCGGCTGCGGACCATATGAAATCGCCTGCGAAAGTTGAACCAAGCAAAGACCCAAAAACCTCTTGTGCCGACTGCCACAACGAAAAGTTTGCCGGTTTCAAGAAGGACGAATGGAAACTTGACGAAGCGCTCGCATCAATTAAGCACTGGAAAGACGAATAAGTTTGGGTAAGCTTTTTTTTGGCTTCAACAATAGAGGGTGAAAGCTCGCACAAATTGCTCTAACTTATTCGAACAATTCAAATTGATCGGTGTTTGGTTTAATTACGATGCCGTTTGCGGATTCAGCATCGGCAGTTCCGGAAAAACCTTTGACGCGTTCGCACACATCTTTTAGTTTCGACAAATAGAATTCAATATTAACATCGGGATGAGCCGGGTCGAAATCGCTAAGAAGTTTCGCATTCTTCCAAATAGGTGCGTTTTTCTTGTCGCCTGTGACATAGTAAGTAACATAATCGCCGGGCTTAAGGTCGCGCCCGCCCGCTAATGCTAGTTCATATCCTGCCTGTCTTCCGCGACTAGACTTCGAGATTTTCGATTTGTACATTTCGAGTGGGTCTTGCAAGCGTTCCGTTTTCGCCAACTCACGCAACGGAATCGTCAGCTTCAAAATTGCTTCGCGATATTCAGCGTACATTTCGTCTATACGGCTGAATTCGCCCGTCAAAATCATGCGGATACCGCGCTTAATGAAATCGCGCTGGAACGGTTCGAGTCCGCGAGTTTTTAGGCCGCTGCCTTTGATAACAACTTGCCCGTCGGAACGAAGAAGCGCGTAATTCTTAGCCTTGTACGAGAGCATGGACGGATAACGTCCGTCAACTTCCACATTTATACCTTCAGGCAATGTAGCGCTAAGACGCTCGATTAGCGTTTCTATTTCGTCGTTTGTCTGGCAATTCTGCGGTGGAACGAAATAGATGCCGTCAGTATCTACTTCGACGATACGAGATCCTTCCGCTTCGAGCCAATCGATCATGCGCTTTAACAGCTCTTGACCGCCTGTCGTAACGCGATTTCCCGCACTTGCGTCCCCAAAGAGTGCGCCGTCCGCGCCGAGGTAGCCAAAAAAGCTGTTGATCAGGATTTTGAAAGTTCCCTGCTGATTGTCCAATCGACGGCGTTCGTTTTGGTCGGCGGTACTCTTTAGAAGCGCTTTTGTTTCAAGCCTGCGCGTACGAAGTTCGTCAAGCAGTTCAAGAAACGAATGAAGTTCGTCGAACAGCGGCTCGATCCGATAACTTAACATCAACGACGGATAAAGGCTTGCTACGTCGCACGCCACAACGTCATTTATAACTCCGAATTCTCGCACGTCCGTGTATCCGCCGACCATTTCGGTCGCGCGTGGCTGGGGTTTCGGGATGCTGTGATTCTTGGCGAAATAATGGCGAAGCATCAACCCGTTGATTTTTGTTGCGTTCCCCCGCACATAAACATCCTGATATGCGAACGGCAGCATCTGCGCCTGATAAAAATACGGCGCACCTAGCATCGCCGCTATTGCTCTCGTTTCTTTCACATCGTCAAGCGCGTACGCTATTAATCTGTCGGGATTGTTTTTCCACACGAGGCTGATTTCGTTTCCGTTGACGAATGTTCTCTCGTCGCTCGCAACACCGAGATATTGCGCAACTTCCTTGAGGCTGTAACTTTCCATTTCTCGTTTGACAATGTCGTAGAACTGGACGAGTATGTATGTATCGACAAATGCGCGCCCTTCGACTTCATACTTTGTATAGTCATAGCGTCTTTCGGCAAGATTCACTCTGCTTTTATGCCCCTTGACTACCGAGCGGTCGCGCCCCCAATCAAGTTTGACGCCGTGCATTTTTGCGCGAGTTTCTATATACGGCATGTCGAAATTAAAAATATTGTGCCCTTCAATCACATCGGGATTCCACTCGGCGATAGTCGTCGAAATCGCCGCGATTATGTCGCACTCGCTCATTTCTCGGCGCGTAATCACCC
>CAZRQJ010000137.1:0-5987 GCA_964602075.1 uncultured Planctomycetia bacterium | reverse complement strand
TACGAATATTTAGTTCTGTTTTAGCCTTATCCCCTTGTCCTGAAGAAGTTGTAACTAAAAATGAGCATTCTATAATTACTTTAGGATCATATTTATTGGGAATAATGAAATCCATGGTTCGTTTATTATCAGGAACATGTCTGCTGAGATTCGGTAAATCACCTTTATCCCATGTGAGTTCCAAATCATTTAATACATCGCTGACTAGATTTTCAGCGTTATTACCAGCTTTTGCTTTGGAAGCTCCTTTTAACTTATACTGAGCTAAAGTATCAAGGATATCTGGAAGCTCAAATCTAAATTTACGAATGCTTAACTTCCTAATTTCTGATGGAGGTATGGTATCTAAGAGAAATCTGCAAGTTGAACCTTGAAAAAACAGCCTAACAAGTCCTTCTCTAAATGCAGGATCATTACTAATAAGAAATCTAACACGCTGCATATTCCATTCTGCTACATCTTTTCCTGCAACAGCTTGACTCCATGATTTCCTTTTCGTAATTCTAATCAATTCAGGATCGTCCGTTACTCTAACTAATGTAATCAAACGAAGTAGAAACTCCTGAGAAAGCCCTGTGATGCACAAAACTGCATCCAAGGCATTTGCATTTTCCCCCAGTTTTGTCGAAACTACATCCTCTCTTGGATCAACTCCATTAAATTCCTCCTTGATATTTAGAAGGATGTCCGCCATTGACTGAACTTGTGCGATGTAGGTTTCTTCAAAGTCCTCATCGAAAAAGTAAAAAGTGTTTTTCTCAATAACAGTTTTGTAGTTTCTCGAACTTGCGACACTACACATAGGATCTCCTAATCTAACCAGAATCAAATCCAAATCACGAAAAAGTTCTAAAAAAAATGTGTCTTTGCCAATCATGACTCTTCCATTGTACCAAACTCATATTACAGTAGCTACATTTCTTAAACGATCGGGTAATCCTACCCTGCCGGTTGCTGCGATTCCCACTCTCTCACGTCGCCAGCCCACTCGTCGAGGAAGTTGTAGTTGTTCGTCCACGTCGTGTAGCAGCAGGCGTAGATACCGTCGTATGCCGCGGCGTCCGTGAGCCAAGCCATTATCTCGAAGTTGCCGGGATCTGTGTTGTCGTAGAATCCGCACAGAATCTGGCGGTTGCCAAGCCCAGCGAAGTGTGCCAGCGTCGCATCGCGCTTTATAGGATCGCCGAAGTTCCAGTTGCCGATGTCCCAATCAGAAGGAAGTCCCAGCCAACTGTCTGCGAGAGTACCATTCACAAGATAATAGTTATCGTGCGCGTTGTGATTCGGATCGAACATATCCGACCATGTGACGAGACGCATATTGGGGTCGATGCCGTCACCGATGGCGTCTATGCGCTGCGTTATATCCGCAAGCAGTCCGCCCGCCGTCTTTCCTTTCGCCTGACACGCCGCACACCAGTTTGCACACCGCAGTTCGTCTATGCCAACGAACATCATTTCTGGATTGACAAGATCGTAAACCTGCTGCATCGTCGTCTGAATGATGTCGTCCACCGCTGGCTCGCTAAGACACACTGCATCTTGCATGTCATATACGAACGCCGCGTGGTAATAGCTTACTTTGAGCGGCGAACCTTCGTCGATTCTACTTCCTGGTGTAATCGTTATCACCGGACGCTCGTGGTATATGTCCCACGTTCCAGGCCACGAACCTGCATATCCCGCGTTCGGATCGCTTACATACTCGTAGTCTTCACCTTCGATGTATGCGATATCGAGAATTGGATGTGAAATATTAAACGGCGCGCCGTCACGCCGTATTAGGTTGATAAGCCCCGCATTTTCGATAGTTACGTCGTCAATCCACATCTGCCCGGCGGCTCCACTCCAGACACCCATATACAGGTTCAGCACGGAATTATCTTGGCTGTTAATAGCTACCGCGTATTCGGTCCAGTCCTGTGTCGCCGAAACATTATAGCTAAGAAACGACATTACTCTTGAAAAATCGGAATTGAATGCGAAGCAGTTGAAACTGCCGTTGAACCCGCTGGTCTTTAACCAGAAACGCACAATGTAGCAGTTCCAAGGCTTGACGGTTATCGCTTGTCGAATGCGGTCGTTGCCGTATTCATTGGCGACTGTGAAATTTTCAAGACGGATGCTAGCCGTTCCACCGTGCTTCGTCGAAGTGTCAACGAACGAACCAACACCCGGAGAATCCATTTGATTCCAACCGTCGAATGTGTTACCTGCAAAGTTGTAGCTCTCAAAATCGCCGTTCGCCATCGCAGCGTCCTGCACAACATCCGCAATCCCCTCGTTTACGACAAAATCCGCGCTCACGACGGGCATCGGCTCGATGAGGTTCGGGTCGTGAAACATGAATCCGCTTGAATATCCAATCGGTACTAGAGCAGGAATAACTTCAATCCCTTTGGCGCGTACTTCGCTGCAATAGCGCGTAAGATTGTCGCGGTAACGCTGATTCATTGTGTCGATTATGCTCAACTTGAAATCGGCGAGAACCACTTTGGAATAACCGGCAGTTGCAGCGGTTTCTGCGAGCGCAATCGCAGGGTCAACGTTAGCATCTACATAGAGGTTGACCATCTGGTAATACCAAAGTTCGAGCGGCTGCACAGTAAACGGATCGACTGTAAGCGTAAAGTCGAATGTGTCCGAGCCGTATTCGTTAGACACGTCGAGCGAGCAGTTATACGAACCGGCTGCATTCAACGTCACCGTCGGAGATGCGTCGCTCGAAGTGTCGGGAGTCGCTCCGCCTCCGAAACTCCATGCATAGGTAGCAGGAACGGAGCCTGTTATGACTGCCGAGAAAGTCGTCGAGACGCCTTCGGTGCCGCTCAAAGGTGAAACGGATTCGATTGACGGCGGCGACGGCGGCGGCGGATTCACTTCGACGAAATTGCTCTGTACACCGTAAGCGTTTAACGAATCGTGCGCTTGCACGCGTATATAACGCAGCGCGCCTGCGGGTAACGGAATCTCGAAAACGTACGGGTAATCCGCACCCGTCGGGTTGTATGCGATTCTCGTCAGCTCTGTGAATCCCGTGAAGGCATCTTCCGAAGTGAGAATTCTGTAACCCGCTAAAGAATTCAGATAGTTTTCGGCGATAGGCGTTATATCCGAAACACCTACCTCGCCGCTCGCGTCGCCGTCTATCCAAGCTGTCAAAGTACCCGCGACGGCAGTTTGCAGGTAGTTCACGGCGATTGGTGTTATATCCGACACACCTACCTCGCCGGACAGGTCGTAATCCGCCTGATTCATGTACGACCAGTTTAGCAGCGATGTGCCATTGTCGAAATCGAGGTCTGTTACGCGCCCGTTCTCGCTTGCCGGAACACCCGATTTGAACCTGTTAAACCCGCGCCCCAGAAGTTCCTTCAGAAGTTCATCTTTGAGTGTTGCGAAAATATCATTCAGGTTTTTATCAGCGAAATCTAATGTAAGTCCCGGTGAGACTTGCGATGATGACAACTCGTAGTGGCGCGCTTCGAAAATCGCGGCGGCAAGCGATTTGGAGTCGTCTTTGGGATTGAGTATTGACGGTGTCGTAATGCGGTTAACACCCGTGTTAGGATTTGCCGCGCCGAGTTTATTCGAATCCTTATTCGACTTTCCTCCGGCACAGGATAAACCGACTGCGCAAATCAAAATTAACAGAAGCAGAAGCGAAGCCAGAAACGTCACTACAAAGCGGTGACTTTGAAAGTTAAAAAGATTCCGATTACACATGACATATTCCTTACACGATATCAACTAAACGCCGCGAGTGAACTTGTTTCGTCAGTAAATAGTATCCTGTTTTCAAGATTTTTCAATAGCTACCTGTAAATCAATTATGCGGTACAATACTCTCGTGGCAAAGAAGCGCGGGCTGTTTATCACTTTCGAGGGTATCGAAGGTTGTGGCAAGAGTACGGCTGTGCGCGAGGCGCAGCATTTTTTAAGCGTACTTGGACGCACCGCCATACTGACGCGGGAACCTGGCGGAACTTGGCTTGGAGAGAGCTTGCGAAAAATGATACTTCACACACCGGACACGGAGGATATCGACTTCGCTGAAGAGGCGTTTTTGTTCTGCGCAAGCCGCGCCGCACTGACTCGCAAAATAATTACACCAGCTCTTTCAGCGGGAAGCGATGTGGTTAGCGACCGTTATCTCGACAGCACGTTCGTATATCAAGGCGTCACTGGCGGTCTATCTAACGAGGAACTCGACGCAATGAACAAAATAGCAATTCGGGGCATACGTCCCGACTTAACAATACTGCTGGATTTAACCGTCGAAGCCGGACTTGAGAGGAGGCGTGGTTCAGGCGACATGAATCGCATCGACAAAAAAGAACTAGAGTTTCACCAGATGGTGCGTGAGCGTTTTCTTACTCTCGCCGAGCTGAACCCGAATAGAATAAAAATTGTGGACAGTTCTGGAACCTACGAAAAAACCCGTAAATTCATTCATATTCACATATCGAAATTAGTAGATGTATCAAACTCGAAATGCACCTCCGAAGCAGGCCCTTAGACGCTTTTTTTTTCTGCGTATTCAATCGAAGCCTAAACTGAAACTTCATTGATCGGTTTGAAATTACACGTAAACATTGAGGTAATTTGTCTAATCAAGTATGCTAACTAAGGTGATTATGATGAAGCGTATGTTTGTTTTTTCATTTGTGGCTTTTCTGGTATGCGCCGGATTTTCAATCTCGTTCGCGTCAGCGAAAGTTGCCGATACTTCAACAAAGACAGACTCGTCCAATTTTCGTAACATCGCTACGTTCAGCGTTGTCGCATACGATCCGCGAACGGGCGAAACGGGCGTCGCCGTTCAGAGCAAATTCTTCGCCGTTGGCAGCGTCGTCCCTTGGTGCAGAGCTGGAGCGGGAGCAGTTGCGACTCAAGCGTTTGGACAAACATCGTATGGACCTCGAGGACTCGATTTGCTCGAAAGCGGCGCACTTCCGCAAGAAGTGCTCAAAACGCTGCTAGCCGACGACAAAGATAGCGAGAGACGTCAATTAGGGATTGTGCGGGGATACGACATAGATGGTTCGATATCAACTAGTGATTTATCTGTAACCTATACTGGAGCGGAATGTATGGACTGGGCGGGCGGCAAAACCGGCGTGACTTATGATGGAATAATCTACTCGGTTCAAGGCAACATACTCACAAGCCCAGAAGTGGTAGATGCGATGGCTTGGGGAATCGAGCAATCCGACGATATGACCGGCGCAGATTTTATAGCGAAACTTCCCTTCAAAGGTGAGTACGAACTCGGCAAAGCAAGCAAGAAGGCACTCGAAATTGGCGATTTTCCCGGACGCTTGCTTCGTGCGCTTATCTCAGGTCAGATTGCAGGCGGAGATTCGCGCGGAATGCAGAGTGCTGCGCTTAAAGTCGCGCAGAAAGGCGCGGGATACGGCGGTTACAACGATGTTAAGTACGATCTGCGTGTCGACGATGCGGTTGATCCATTTGAAGAACTTTCGCGTTTACTCAACCTTGCTCGTCCGTTTGCGCTGACAACCGAAGGATACAATTTGCTATACGCCGGCGAATTGGCTCGCGCTATCGACATTTTCGAATCACTCACTCAAATTGAGCCGAACAACGCTTCGCATCATTATAACCTCGCATGCGCGTACGCTTTGTCGAATCGGTCGGACGATGCACTTACCGCCCTCGCAATTGCGCTTAAGTTAGATCCAACAATGATTCCGCATGCTAAAGGAGATCCCGACTTAACGGTGCTGCATGGCAATTCGATATTCGAGAACTTAATAAATCAAGCAGTTTGATTAGCATTGGGTTCTTTTGTCAAACAGATTACTGCGCGAGATGTTATATTGCCCGCACAATATGGTAAACTGCCAACGAGGCGCAAGTATGGCTGCATTTGATCAGGAAGTTCTTTCATTGGCGCGACGGCTTGTACGTCTCGATCCGCGCAGAGGCGAGACGTTTATGCCTCGCTTGATGCGTCAACTTTC
>CAZRQJ010000136.1:0-6087 GCA_964602075.1 uncultured Planctomycetia bacterium | reverse complement strand
ACAGTTTGCTAGCGGAAGCAATTCGAATCGTCGCAGGGCTTTACGCGGACGGAACGCTTGAGAAACCTGCGGGTTACGAATATCCGTTCCCGGATTTACTGGCATTCCACGATGCGCCTACCGAAATCGAGCAAATACTATTCGAGATGCATTTGAGCCATCGCATGCGCACTTTCCAGGGCACATTCCATGCCAATCCCGACTACGCGCTGTGGTACGGCTGGAGCGCAATGGTGCGCGACCTAACCGAAATCAAACGCCTGGCAGAGGATATGAGGAGGTAGGGGGATATCATACTAATAAGTTAATGAGAACCGGGTTGATTTGTTTCTTTACACCAAACGGTTCCAAATGAATCTAACAAACGTGGTGGTAATTCAAAACTCAACATCACTCGATGACTGTGCGAGCCTTACCCACGCCCCAATGATTAATACTGGTGGCACTAGCAATAAAATTGCCGTGATTAGGTCTTGATCAACACCGAAAGCTCTCCATCGGGATAGGTACTGATAAGATGTATATATGCAAAAAGCAACAGGTACTATAGCTATTAGAAAACAACCAAGTCTAAAACCTGCTCCAAGCAAAGTTGAACCCAAATTTGAAGATTTGTAATGGGAAATATCGCCTTTTGAAGCAAGCTCTTTTATTCCAAGAAACTTCGTTTGACGATCAGAGCGGAATTTCGCTGAAAGAAGTTTGGTTTCTTCTTCTAACCTTTGCTCTTCAAATAGGACGGAGCGTTTGTGCGATGTCTCCTTTATCTCTGCCGCACATATTTGACACAACTCCCCTTGCTTAATGGCCCTACCGCATTCGTGGCAAACACCCGTAAATGTAACTGTATTGCTTGATGCGCTGTCGTCTTCTGGTAATTGAGGATTCTCTCTCCTTAACCTGAAAGGTTCCCTGCTCATAATTTCACTTCCTTACAACATACCTAATTCTAATACGGCAAATTCAACTCATAGAGTTTAGCTATCCTACTATCAATCGTCGGATGGCTGGAGAGTAACTGCATACATCCCGGTTTATTGTTGATTCTGAATGCAGCATACTGCTGTTGTTTGACGGGTATCAGAGGGATTTCCGTCCCGAGAATTTCAAGTGTGTGAATCATCGAGTCAGTGTCCACTAATTTAGCAGCAATGGC
This sequence comes from uncultured Planctomycetia bacterium, assembly GCA_964602075.1. Lineage (GTDB taxonomy): Bacteria > 4484-113 > 4484-113 > JAGGVC01 > JAGGVC01 > JAGGVC01. The sequence goes on along the minus strand of CAZRQJ010000136.1, from coordinate 4,931 downwards.
ATCAGCAGCATACTCGCGTCTCCTAGAAAACGCCATTTGAACCATGATTCCGAGAATAAATACAATCGCAGTTATAATCCACGTTAGTATGCCTAATAACCATTTGCCGAGTTCACCTATCGCTCCAGAAACAAAACACGCCATAAAATTCATTATCCATAGCGGAATAGTAATTAACAAAGAAACCATATTGATGACGCTCTGTACAATGGTCAGAGTTAACATGTCCCCGTTGGCTATGTGTGCAATTTCATGAGCCGCGACTGCAGCAACGCCGCGGGCGTCTAGTCTATTAAGCAGTCCTGTGCTGAAAGCGATCGCAGCGTTAGCCCGGCTTGGGCCGGTTGCGAAGGCATTTATATCGTCAGCTTGGTATACCCAAACTTCAGGCGTGTATAGCAATCCCGCTTTCTGTGAAAGCACTTGCACCGTATTGTATAGATTCTCCTCAAACGAGTTGCGATAAACACCCGGCGATATCTGATAAACATCGTGCGCATAGCGGCTAAGTTTTTTGGAAAATAGCAACATAACAAACGGAAAGGTACACCCAACAAGTAATATCACCGGAGCTAGCGGTAACAAACTTCCGCCTGAAACAGCCAACAACGTTAACAGTACTGCGAAATTCGCAAGTGTAAACCAAAGAACTGTCTTCCCAATATTTGAGCTGATTCCAAGAAAACCTCGCGATTGAAGCGCAGACATTACATCGTTCCAGTTTGAGTTAGCAGGTATCTTTTTTTGCGCCGATGTACGAAAAGTCTGTAAGAAACCGTTATCTTCAACGTTACTTATCTGCTTGAAATTGATTCCCGATTGTTCTGTGTTAATTGCATCGGCGAAATCTCCGCTATCCTCTTGTATAGTTGTTTCATTCGACTCAAAATCAAGCGACATTCTGCAAAATTTACAGAAAACTGCCTTGATGTGTATTAGTTCCCCACAATATGGGCATGACTTAGTCTTGCCTAAATTCAAAAGCTCTGACATTTTCTCCTCCAATCAGTTAGAAAGAACAAACTGATATAGTGATAATCGAGTAGCTTGTGTAGTCAATATGTATGTTAACAGCAATTTGAGAATTTGTCAAGCTTTATATCTGGCATGGTGTCGCGCCACTAGAACCGCTTACCCATGCTAAACTACACGTGTGATTTCAAGCGATGACCTTAAATCGAGCGGTTCAAGTGACACGCGTGCTGCAACACCGCGCGCTGCTCGCGGTGCGGTGCGTTACGACATTGTTGCACGGCTTTGGCGCGAACACATCGGCGCTTACAAATCGAAACTTGGATTGGCTCTAACGGCGGCTGGATTCTACGCTCTGGTCACACTGTCTATTCCCGTTCTGTTTAAGTACATATTCGACGAAATTATTACAAAAGAACGCGATACTACGAAATACCTTGCAATAATGAGCATTGTGTTCTGTGCGCTGATTCTGCGCACGATTGCACAGTATTTCCGTACTATTTTTAGCGCATATGTCGCGTTCCGCACGTGTACAGACCTTCGCAACCGCCTGTTCAAGCATCTGGAATACCTGAACTTCAGTTTTTTCGACAAGTCACGCACCGGCGACCTTATGAGCCGCATCACGAACGACGTGATAACGCTTCAAAATGTGATACTCAACTCGCTTGAAGACTTTTTCATCGCGCCCGTAATGGTTCTGGGTGGACTCGGAATACTCTTTTACCTGAACTGGATTCTTGCCGTTGTGGTACTCGGCGCGAGTTTGGTGGTCGCAACGCTGCTTAAGCTTTTCGGCGGCGCGCTTCGGCGAGTTAACGACACGATTCAGAAGCTGATAGCCGAAGTGACAAGCGTACTTTCCGAATCCATCGGTACAATTAGGGTCGTTCAAAGCTTCGGACGCGAAGAAGAAAAGATAAAAAAATTCAACGATGTCAGTGAAAACGCACTGAACGAACTGGTGAAATCGTGGCGATACACGGCGATTTTACTGCCGTCGGTCGAGTTTATCGGGTTCATAGCTCCATTCGTAATCATTTTCGTCATCGGCTTGCAGATGATTAACGGACACAGCAGTTTCGGCGATTTTCTCGCGGTTGCCGGAATAGGCGCTATCGTGTCGAACCCGCTCAACAAGCTTTCCCGTGTGTTCGTGACGATGCACAGCGGAACATCCGCCGCGGACCGTATTTATCATGTGCTCGACACACCGATTGAGATTAAAGACAAGCCGGGAGCGTACGAGTTGCCCGAAGTTGACGGCTTGATAGTCTTCGAGAGCGTAAGCTTCGAATACAACAAGGATGAAGAAGTGCTGCGCAGTTTCAGCATGACAGTCGAGCCGGGGCAGACCATCGCACTTGTCGGCGGATCGGGCAGCGGTAAAACTACAGTTGTGAATCTGATTCCACGATTCTACGAAGGCTCGCACGGCAAGATAACAATCGACGGACACGATATACGCGATGTCACGATAAAAAGCCTGCGCGCGCAGATTGGCATAGTCGCACAGGATAACATTCTCGTACACGGCACAATCCGCGAAAACATAGCGTTCGGGCGTCCCGATGCGGACGACGTGGACATTCTCGACGCGGCTCGCAGCGCTGGCGCTCACCAGTTTATTATGGAGTTCCCGAAAGGCTACAACACGATTGTAGGCGAGCGCGGAACTACACTTTCCGGCGGACAGCGGCAGCGCATCGCGATCGCACGCGCGCTTCTTAAAGACCCGCGCATTCTCATTCTCGACGAAGCGACAGCTTCGATGGACACGATAACCGAAGCGAAAATCCAGGACGCATTATACAAGCTGATGTACGGGCGCACGACAATCGTTGTCGCACACAGGTTAACGACTATAAAGAAGGCAGACAAGATAATCGTAATGAAAAACGGTCGCATAGTTGAACAGGGTACGCACGACGAACTCATGGCGGCGGGCGGCGAGTACTGCGAACTTCAAAGCCTCTATGGCGATGAAACCGCGGCGCGCGCTCGCGTGCCGGGAGTGTCGCTGGAGTGAGCGTAGAGAATAAAGACGGTAAGCCTTCTGACACCGTGCAATCGGCAAAAATGCAATCGGACTGCATATCCGCCGCATCGAAGGTTACAACCACACCCTTCTCGGACATTGATTTATCGGTTTGGAAAGAGTATGAGCATGTGCTGACGGATTCGCTCTGGATTCTGGGTAAGCGTGACCGCACCGGTGCGCATACAGGCGACTATCACGGCAACTTCGTTCCGCAAATCCCACAGCAGATAATCGAACGGTTTTCGAAAGCGGGCGAGTGGGTTGTCGATCCGTTCAGCGGCAGCGGTACAACGCTTATCGAAGCGCAACGGTTGGGGCGCAACTGTGTCGGTATCGAACTAAATCCCGAAGTGGTGAAACTTACAAACGGACGCGTCGCAAGCGAGCTTAACGATGCAAACGTAACAATCCGGACTGTGTGCGGCGATTCGACGAGTGAAACTGCATGGAACGATGCGATTCAGATTGTTAGCGAGCATTCAATCCCGCAAAAAGAGTTGACGGATAAGAAAGCGAATGAGCCGAAGTTCCACCTTGCGATTCTTCATTCACCGTACCACGACATCATCCGGTTCAGCGACAATGAGCGCTGCTTGTCGAATAGGGGAACGGTTGACGAGTTTCTTGAAGGTTTCGGGCGGGTGCTTGAACTTACACATAAACATCTCGCGAACGGACGGTTTATAGCGATTGTCATCGGCGACAAGTATGCAGACGGCGGATGGATACCGCTCGGTTTTATGTGCATGCAAAGGGCGATGGATGTCGGATTCAAACTGAAAAGCATCGTTGTGAAAGATATGCAGGACAACCGCGCCAAACGCAATCAGGAAAACCTATGGCGCGTCCGTGCGCTACGCGGCGGCTTTTACATTTTTAAGCACGAGTATGTGCTGATTTTCAGAAAGTGAAGCTGCGGCAACGCCGTTAAGTAATCGAGCGATATTTTTTTTCACCGCAGAGGCGCGAAGATACAGAGAAGGAAAGGTAACAGAGGAATAGAAAAAAACGAAAATTTGTATCACATCTAAAAAGTCTTATTCTGGCTATAAAACCTCTGCGGCTCTGTGTCTCTACGTTTTTATTCATTTTACCTGCGCGATTCACCGCAGAGGCGCGAAGATACGGAGAGGATTTCCTTAAGTTATTACCGCTGCGGCGATTCGCAACTAACACTACAGATAAACTCACGGTTAAGAGAAACCCGCCAGTAACAACCACTCTACATCGGGTATAATACATTGCCGCTGTTATGTCATTTTGTGTCATAACGAAGGCATCCGTGAGTTTTTCTAATCTCGGCAATCGGAGGATTTATGGTAGACGAACCTGTTAGAATCGAGTTCGATTTAATCGTTGCCGTGCGCTTCGATACCGATGAGAAGTGCTTCTATGCGAGTTCGCCGAATATCGATATCGTTCGTGACGGCGCCACAGGAAAAGAAGCCCTCGATATGTTTCTTGAAGCGCTCGATATATTTGTTGAAAGCGCTTACAGCAATGGCACGCTTGAATTGTTGCTTGCAAGAGGCGGTTATGTGTGCAAGCGTTGTTTCACGGAGGATAAGTTGCAACTTCTTCGGTTCGAGTTGGAGCCACCCGCTCAAACTTTCGGGAATGATTTCTTGACCGAGCAAGCTTCGATTCACTTGCAGCGGTATTCACATAACACGAATGAGAGCGGTAAACAACTTTGCCGGGTATGAAACCGCCTAGTTCGGACGACTTAATCAAGTTCCTTACGGCGTATTTTGGAATGCACATTGAGTCCACAGTTGTGCATAGAAGCCACTTCGTTATGAAAGTTCGTGACTTACCACAAGCGATATCCGTTCCGATGCAGAGGGATAGAATAGCCATCGGTACTTTTGAAAATATTCTACGATGCGCTGGTATATCTAAAAATGAATATCTA
>CAZRQJ010000135.1:5196-6136 GCA_964602075.1 uncultured Planctomycetia bacterium | reverse complement strand
ATACACGTACGACTTCGGCTTTGAAGGTGGATTCGTCAGTAAATATGTTGATCGCGGCATCGTTGTTACAGACGGTTTCTGTTTCCAGCCGAACGCGTGGATAGGCTATGGGCCTTTCACGTTCGACGTTTGGGCGAATATGGATGTTGACAATGCGAACGAAGCTGAATGGGAGTTCACCGAGATTGACTTGACGCTTTCTTACGATTACGAGCTGCCGATATGCGACTTGACAGCAGGTGTTACTTACTATACTTTTCCATCACTCGATTTTAGCGAAACAACGGAGGTGTTCGCAGGCGCAACATTCCCGCAGTTCCCCTTCTCGCCCTCGCTTACTGTTTTCTACGATATTCAGGAAGCGGAAGGCATGTATTACCAGCTTGGAGTAGGCGGAACAATTGGCGGCACCAACGATGTAACCGGCATGGATTGGGCTGCGAAACTCGGTTATTCAACGGGTGGTTACAACAATTACTATTATGGCGACGGGACCACCAGTGTCGGCGCAGGTTTGTCCGACTTATCGCTTGAGCTATCGCGCAAATTTGCGATGAAGACTTTTTATATCAAGCCGGCCGCAGGTTACTCTACAGTGATCGACTCTGACCTTCGTGACAGCGTCGATGATGTGGACAATTTCTGGTTTGGTATCTTCGCCGGAATCGAGATTTAAGTTAGTTTCTCGTATTTCCTAACTAGATGATTAACGCGAACGCGATTTATGCCGTTCGCGTTTTTTTGCGCACAATGAACACACTTTTCGCGCTTATTCTATTGTTCGATAAATCTACTTCTAGGTGCCCACTACTATATACCGCACCCCTAGCGCTGGCATCGTTGGGTTCGTTTCGTAATATTTAGCGATAAGTTCACCGACGAATTGGGTGCTTTTGTCTACGATGTTTATGTCTTCGAGAATGCCGAAACTCGCCCCGCC
>CAZRQJ010000135.1:0-5186 GCA_964602075.1 uncultured Planctomycetia bacterium | reverse complement strand
TGGCGAGAAATTTTGTGGTGGCAACGACATATACTTTGTCAGCTTGCAAAGGTGCGCCGTTAACAAGCACCGACGTTACTTTATCCTGACGAAGTGCGGGGTTTATTTGAACAGTTAAGCCGCTGATTTGAAGAAATCCGTTGTTTTTGCGTGGGTAAAACTTCGTTGCGTTATTTAGTATAACCGCAAGCTCACGACCTGTCAGCATCACCTTTACGACTTCGACTTCCGCGATGTCTAAACGGGTTTCTGTCTCGCTTACCGCTTCTTTCTGCGTTAGCGTTGAAAGTGTGCCCGCGTCGACGACCGCGATGTCGCATTTATAGAAAGCGCGCATAGAATCGGTAACGTAGTTACCCCATGCCGTTTCGCCTGTTGTTGGGTCGGTGTTATCCTGCGCGTTTACCGTTGTTGGAAAAATCAAAGCAAGAAGCGCAGTAAACACAACGAAAATTGCAGCGCAAAACGATTTGTTTTTTTGCATAGGATTGTCCTTTGAAAGCGGTTCCCAGTCGCACCGATCACGACTAACAACGGTAAAACTTATCTCACAAAAACTACGCGGTGCGTTATCCACATTTGATATTCTAACAGATAAAGTGCGAGTTGGCAAAAATGTAAAAATCGCGCAACGTCTTAGCGAAAATTTGCTTAACAACTCAAAAAAAGCAACGGTGTTTATTCGCTTATCAAAAAGCAAGTTATCAGCTCGGTTCACAAACATGCGAATCACGTCCTTCCCACAAGAACGTACCTGCCAAGCCGCCTATGCTCGTGACTGGTGTAATCCGAATCACATTATTGTTAGACTGCAATTTGACGCGTTTGTTCATGCGATCGAAACAAGAGAACAGTTAAAGCCGCTTTAATGCCGTAGACATTTTTTGAATAGAGCATAGCGGTTATAATTGGTGCGTGATTCACAAAACTGATTTTATCGGTATTTCGCTCCTGCAGATTAACACTACTGTCGGCGATCTCGAAGGAAATGCGGAGGCGATTATCGCGGCGTCAAAACGGGTGCATACTAGCGGTGCACAAATTGCGGTCACTCCCGAACTTGCATTGACCGGTTATCCACCGCTCGATTTATTGTTCAAAAAACATTTTGTTGACAAACAGCTCGACTTGTTGATTAACAAGGTTGCGACCTCGGTTTCTATCCCATGCATAATAGGATTTGTCGATCGCGACGCACAGGGCGATTTATACAACGCCGCTGCTGTAATAGAAAACGGCTGTGTCAAAGCGGTTGTGAGAAAGACACTGCTGCCAACTTACGATGTTTTTGATGAACTTCGGTATTTTAAGCCTGCTGTAACTAGCGATAATGAACCTGTCGAAATATGCGGCATACGTTTTGGTATCACAATTTGTGAAGACATCTGGGATGAAGATTATGGCGAAAAAGTTGTGCCGAGACTGGTTGAAGCGGGTATTAAGGCGATAATAAATTTGTCGAGTTCACCGTTCCACTGCGGCAAGCGAGAGCTTCGGCTTAACGTCGCAAGAAGGCATGCTGTCACTCACAGACTGCCCGTTCTCTACTGCAACCTAGTCGGAGCGCAGGACGAACTTATATTCGACGGCGAGTCGTTCGTTATGGACGGAACAGGGTGCATCGCCGCAATCGGCAGACAGTTTAAGGAAGATACCGTCACTATAGAGCTTCAAAAACGCGGATCGCATGTGGACATTGTCAGGGCTGACAACAGGTCGTCGGCTATCGTACCGCCAAGATGCAATGAAAGCGAGCTTTTCGGTGCGCTCTCGCTCGGCGTTTATGACTATTTTCGAAAGTGTGGATTCACTCAAGCGGTTATCGGTTTGTCCGGTGGTATTGACAGCGCTGTAACCGCTTGTATCGCTGCTGATGCGCTAGGCGCAGAAAATGTTATATGCGTTTCGATGCCGTCTAGATATACTTCGAATATAAGTGTCGACGACGCTCGTGAGCTTGCTCAAAATCTCGCAACGAAGTTTATCGTTATGGCGATTGAAAATTCCATCAAACTTGCGCTTGAGCGATATAAGAACGTTTTTGGAGATTACAAGCAGGGAATTACGATCGAGAATCTTCAGGCGCGCGAGCGAGGCAAGACACTAATGGAAATCGCTAACGATTTGAACGCTATCGTGCTTGCAACCGGCAATAAGACCGAATATTCGCTAGGATATTCGACACTGTACGGCGATATGTGCGGAGGACTAGCCGTAATCGGCGATGTATCGAAACCGGAGGTGTACGCGTTAGCGCGCTTCATCAACTCATGCGCCGCTCGCGAAATCATACCGCTACGGACGATCGAGCGTGCGCCGTCCGCTGAACTGCGCGACAACCAAGTCGATCCGTTTGACTACGACCGCATCAGCCCGCTCACAGATGCCGTCGTCGAGGAACACCTGTCGTCCGCCGAACTCGTCGCTCGCGGTTATTCGTATGACGAAGTTGAACTTGTTTTTCGACTGGTGCGGCTCAACGAATACAAGCGACGGCAAGCGCCCCCAATCCTGCGTGTCACCCCGAAAGCATTCGGCATAGGCCGCAAAATGCCTATCGTGAACCGATATTTGTATTGAGTGCGCTATCAAAGCGGGTATAATTCAGCGAATGGAGGTGCGTATGCGTATTATTCTTGGAATTATGCTTTTGTCGATTTGTTTTATCGTCGGTTGCAACGCTCTTGACACGCTTATGAACGAGAACGAGCTAGAGAAAAAGGTTCGTCAGCAGCTTGACACGGATATGCGTCTTGCCGCAGCCAACCTTACAATAACTGCCGACGAGAAGACAGGCGTTGTAACTATTACGGGTGTTGTTTCTCTTCCTGAACTCATTGAGTTCGCGACTGAACTCGCTAAAGAAGTCGAAGGCGTCAAAGAAGTAATCAACAAAATTACGATGCAGGAAGTTGATAGTGGAATGTTGCAAGACAGCGTCAGCACACCCGCAGGGTCAATGCTAGGATTTTGAGCTTATGAGTTCGAGGGCATTGAATTCTGTGGTTTTGCTATGTAAATTAGCTTGTATAGCAACAAATATAATAACGCGCTCGCAATAAAGCTCGGAATTGTTTTACCAAACAAAAAAGGCGTCCAGCTTTCTATGCCGAATATCTCGGTGAGCCAGAGCGGAGCTCCCGCCCAAATCGATACCGCCATCCCAGCGAGCCACGCGATTATTGCAGCGATGTTGAAACCGGCGTGATACGAATATTTACCTTGTGGTTTGAACAGGTCGCTTGCGTCAATGCGCGATCGACGTATTACTAGGTAGTCAGTTGCGACTATTGCGAACATAGGCAGGAATACGACGCCGATCAACAGCAAGAATGGGACATAGCTATGCATTTCAAGCTCGAACGCAAGAACTGTGCCAAGCAGTCCACCAACGATCGTTAGCATCCGTTCGTTGGCTCGCGGAAAAATATTCAATGCGCTTGCGGCGGTCGAGTATATATCCAAAAAAGTAGTTGTTATAGTGGAGACAACAATTAGAATCAATCCGGCTATTACAAGATTCATAGCGTTGAGCGAGCCTAACACGACAGCGTTTGGTGCACCGAGCAATCCGACAATATACATCCAAGTCGAACCGACGAAATATCCCCAATAAGTTCCGCGTTCGGCGGCTTTACGGTTGACAGCAAAGCGCCCGTAATCGGCTGCGAGCGGCACCCAGCTTATCGCCATCGCAACAATAAAGTCGAAGATAATCATCGGAGGGTTTCCGTCGGGCGCGGGGACGGCTGCGAGCGACTCAAATGTGTTTTCGCGGAATATCGCGTATGTCATTATCACGGACAGAATCAACAGGAGGCTAACAGCGATGCGATGTGCGATCTTCCAATATCGGCTGCCACCAACAGCCCAAGCGGTAGTGATAAGCCCTAGAGCTAACTTAACTGCGATTGATTCGCCGTTTGTCAGTTCACGTCCGTATACCAGAGCAATCGCTTCTGCAGCAACGACAAGCATATAAGCCGTCCAGCCGATAAGCTGAAGTATGTTGCAGATGGCGGGGATGATACTTCCGCGAATTCCGAAACTGACACGCGATAAAACCATTGTTGGTGCGCCTGTCTGCGCTCCCATACCGGCAACTAACGATAGCAGCAGGTTTCCGAGAAGTCTTCCTGCGAATATCAACACTATTCCCATCGCAAGGCCAACAGGAGCTACCTGAGCGCCGCTCCATAACTCGTCCACTACGACCGCTGCACCGAACCAAAGGAATGCGACATCGAACGTTGTTAATCGCTTGCTAGTGTCTTTTTCTTGTGAATCTTGAGCGTCGAAAGAAGCCAAATCTCTATCTTTTGATTTTGACTCATTTGAATTTGTCTTTGGAGAGTCCGAATAAAATGCAAACTTGAACATACCCATCACCTCTAAGAATAAGGTGTGGGGAGGAAGGCTATGCAATCCCTACGTCGGTACTAACCGAATCAGGTTCAGCGGGTCGGTTTTTATACGTTCAGATAAACGCACAAAAACCCTCTCAGCCCATGGCTCCCCGATACACTATTGATACACGTGTGTATCCAGTTTAGCAGGATTGGAGACGAAAACTTGTTTAAGGTTTTCTGAACAGCTCCGAAATCATGCTTTCAAGAACATGCGGCAGCTTTCCAAACGACCAGTCGCGCTCGACGCGCTCGTAAATAGTGTGCGCTCCCTGTCCATAAGGACCAATATTTACGACCGGCGAATTGAGATGCCCTAATAGCGACAACTCATCAACATCGATTGGGTAGGGGCAGTTGTCAATAAGATAGCGCCAGTTTGAACTGCGGTAAGGTGCATCTGGAAAACTGAAGAAACTCATATCGCTGATGTAGGGGTAGAACCGATGCATCTCGAACGCCTCGCCAGGCGCGCCGCTAGCGAAAGCTTTTTCAGCGGATGAGGCAACCATATCGCGTTCGTCTGCAACGAGATAGTTGCCCGGGTAAAACGGCGGGCAAAAACTCACGACAATACATGGGCTTGCTTTTGCAATCTGTACAAGCCACTCGATAATCCGCATACTTGCCTTACGTTCGTCGGATTCGTTGGACGCGATTTCATCACACATTTCTACGTAGCGATCTTTAAACTGCGCATCACCGCTAACTCGTTTTGCCTGTTCAAGCAAACCAACAAGATCTATAACGGACACAGGAAGGTCGAGCAGTTTTCCTTTA
>CAZRQJ010000134.1:4519-6180 GCA_964602075.1 uncultured Planctomycetia bacterium | reverse complement strand
GTCCGGAAGACACTTCTATGTTTTCAGCTTAAAAGTGTCCAACTCAAGGGGGGCAGTTTAGTTCAATTTGTACTCTGGTGCTTTTTTTTTGGGGAAGGTCACTTGCAATAGCTGACTCAAACAAATCCAAGTTGATATTAAATTGAAAGTACGATATATAACTATAATTAATCAGACTGTTTGTGCATTTTTTTAGGAGTACACGATGTCAAATTTCTTGTCGAGGTTGATCAAGCGTTCCTTACAGAGCGATAAACTGAACAGCAAATGTCGCAGCGCGTATTTCAGTATTGCTTTGCGATTGAAAATGTCCGAAACACTTTCAAGCAAGTTAAGCGCTGTAATTGCTTTCACGCTTCTGTCGTTTCTGTTTGTACTGACAGCTTCCTGCTCCGGTGGGTCAAAGTCACCGGCGAGCGCTGGGATTACATCCAGCAGATTGAACGGAACCACAGGTGATTCATCAAATGAAGCTGTTTACAGCGAGAACAATACAAGCGTGTCGAGCGGCGCGGCTGGTGCGACCGTCGAACCTTATAACGGGGACAGGATTTTCAAAGTTAACGATTCGCGCACCGACATTCGCAAACTCGACCGCTCGCTTGGCAAATCGCGTCTCACGGACTACGGCATTTTTACGCTGTTCGTCGTTGATGCTAACAACAATCCGATAAAAGAACTTGCGAACAAGTGCGACATAGATTTCGACGCCGCCGCCTGCGCGCTCACCGCGAGCGCGAATTTCGACGAAACGCCGCTCGATTTATATCTTGTTCTATATTACGACGACTTCCAGTTATCACCAGCGAGAGTCGATAATCTCGGCTACCTGGGCGATGCGACTGATGCGCTTTCGGTATCGGTTACGCAAATAGCGGGGGTTATTGCGTTTGCGACTGCGAAAATCGGCAACAGCGGTTGGGTTACACATTCAGTGAATGGCAACAACGTCATGCGCGTTGAGTTTGTTAGCGCGCCGTTTACTTCGCGCTCGTTGTCGAGTGTTGAGGACCTGCGAAGAAGCAAAGCGCCAACGGATTTTCGAGCGCAAAACTATCCCGACGGCAGTTATGTTCTTGAATGGACAGAGCGCAACGTAGGCGATTACGACGGTAACGGCGAGGTGGGAGTGCCTGATATAACGCCAATCGCCCAATATTATTTGAGACGCGTGAGTGACGCTGCGAACTTGACCGAGCAGGAATTATTCGAGCAAATAGACGGCGATCGTTCGGGCGAAATCGGAGTTTCGGACATCACTCCCATCGCACAAAATTACTTGAATCGGCTTTATGGCTACGATTTATGGCGTGTTGAAGGCACTGGCGATTTTACATGGCTTCCCAACCTTGAGAACACTGGCTTGGGCAATGCCGATACCGCGAGCGCGTCGCGATCAGACGACGTTCCGCCTCTGGAGCGCGCTGGGCTTGCGCTTCAATACTTGTATGACAGCAGTGGTTTATCGGGGGGCGCGAAACGCGGAGTTCATCGCAATCCGAGCGCGATTTTCAACGTGTATTACGCGGCTTATCCGCATGAAGACGGACTTGACACGACTCCACCGAACATCTTGATTACGTCCGATTTCTCCGAAGTCGGCACAGGTACAAACAACTACCAACTCGATCTAGAAGTATCGGGTGTTAATGGACCGTTTA
>CAZRQJ010000134.1:0-4479 GCA_964602075.1 uncultured Planctomycetia bacterium | reverse complement strand
CGAAAACTTTTTAGGTGATGGGACGGATTCGCCGTACTCTCATCAGTATAGCGCTGCCGGCAGCTATAACCCCAGCTTTGTCCTGATTTCCCCCGACGGGTATATGTTTGCCAAGACGTTGAAAGAAGTGAACATAGACGGTCCGACCGCGTTCCTCATTTCGGACATTGACGAAGGAACGGCGCCTCTTGCGGTTGCATTCAACGCTTCGAATTCGACGGCTGGCGGAAGTCCGATTGCACTCTATGAGTGGGACTGGGACGGTGACGGCACATACGACGACGCAACGGGAACAACTCCGACAAATCAACATACATTCACAATGGCGGGAACGTACAACACGACTGTAAAAGTTACTGACGAAGCCGATGCATTCGATATTGCGAGCGTAACGATTACGGTTCATGGGTCAGCGGTTGCCGAGATTGAAGCGAATCCGACGAGCGGTTTGGCTCCGCTTGCCGTGGACTTTGACGCAAGCGCGTCTAACTCCGCAAACGGCGATATTCTCGTTTATGAATGGGATTTGGACGACAACGGGACATTCGAGCAAATCACTGGAGCAACACCGACGACTCAACACACATACACGACAAGCGGTACATACGACGCTACGGTTCGCGTCACGGACGAGGTAGGCGAGCAAGCGATCGCGAGCGTGACCATATCGGTTCTCAACAATCCGCCCGTCGCAGATATTGCCGCCGACATAACGATAGGCAAAGCTCCGCAGCCTGTCAATTTCGACGCGAGCGGTTCAACGGACACGGACGGCACTATCGTAAAATTCGAGTGGGACTTTAACGACGACGGTACATATGAAGTTAACACGGGCGTCGTGCCTACTACGAAACATACATATACATCGACTGGAATGTACACCGCCGTAGTGCTTGTAACGGATAACACAGGCGGCACAGACACCGCACAAATTGACATTAACATACCTACTAACAACATTCCGCCTGTGCCTGTTCCGACAGTTCTAGACGATAAAGTCTATCGCTTTACTGAAGCGGCTGAATTCGATGGCGTCGGCTCATATGACCCGGATGGCGCAATTGTGCTTTACGAGTGGGATTTTCAGGGCGATGGCGTTTACGATGCTATGAGCGACGAAAGCAGCATAGGGGTTAACTACTACGAAAAGTATGAGCTTGGAAACTATAACGCGCGCCTACGCGTGACCGACGACAACGGAGTTGCGGCGACTGCGAGCGTCAAGATTGAAGTTATGAATAATCATCCAAGTCTGGACATTTCATGCGATGTTGATTATGGAACAAAACCGCTTACAGTAAACTTTTTTGATCACGGGTCTGAAGACCCAGACGGAACGATAGTTGAATTTCAGTGGGATTTCGGTTATGACGGCACTCCCGATTACATTAGCGACACAACGCCTGAAACCCAATGGGTGTTCAACAATCCGGGGAATATATACTGCGTTCTAACCGCATTTGACAACGATGGTGCGCAAAATACTTGGAGTACGCATATTCAGGTTAATGATCCGCCTGTTGCGGATATTGTTGCAACACCTAACAATGGAACCGCTCCAGTGACGATCACTCTCGATGCAAGCGGTTCGACAGATTCCGACGGAACAATTGAAATTTACGAGTGGGATTTCGACGGTGATGGCACGTGGGACGAGAATACGGGCAACAATCCGATTGTTGACCACGAATATACATCAGGTGGAAACTTCAACGCGACCGTTCGAGCTACCGATGACGCAGGCGGAACCGATACCGATTTTTGTCTAGTGAAGATTACTGGATGGATAATCGAAGTTGCCGCATCCGGCGCGGAAACGGGGCAATACTGCTCGCTTGCGCTCGATTCAGGCGATAACGCACACGTGAGTTATTACTATTGGAATGCGACGCAAAAGTATATGAAGTACTCATATCGCAGCTCTTTTTCCGAAGAATGGCACCAGCTGTTAACTGACACTAGCGGCGATGTTGGCAATTACACTTCGATTGGTGTTGATTCGAACAACAATCCTCACATAAGTTACAGAGAGTTCACCGAAAACAACTGGGGCTTGCGGTATGCGAGATTTGACGGCGCAAATTGGACGCTTATGTATCCTCACACAGGTTCAGGCTTTGGATATACAAACTCATTAGCTGTTGATTCAACCGACAAACCTTGCATCGCTTACAACGACGACACGAACAACGACTTGTGGTACGCGAGATACAACGGCACGAGTTGGGACAAAACGAAAGTTGACGAAACGGGCAACGTCGGGATGAACTGCCAGCTTCGCATAGATTCGAGCGGCAATCCTGCAATCGCATATATTGACCGAACGAACAGTTCTGCGTATAAACTCAAATTCGCACGATTCAATCCGACTCCCGCGCCTGGCGCATGGGAAATTGAGACGCTTAACGACGCAAATCTTGTCACGAACAGGTGGCATTGCTCGCTCGCTCTAGATTCTGCGGATCGCCCGTATATCGTTTACCCGCGCCATACGCCTGGCGGTCTGGGAATGACATTCAAACAAGGAGCGCTCTGGTTCATAATGATGGTTGACGCAGACACTACCGCAACATATCCGTCACTCGAATTCGATTCGAACGGAAAGATGCACGTCTCGTATGTTGACGTAACAGGTGTACACCTGAAGTATGCATATTACAACGGCACATTTTGGACAGATTCATTTGTAGATCACTCACCGTTTGTTGGTTTGTACAGCTCTCTCGAAGTGGATTCCGCCGATTTGCCGCACATCGCCTATTTCGACGACACGAACAACGTTCTAAAATATGCGTACTACTTCAGTCCGTAGTAAATTTTGAATGCCGTTAAACGATTAGTCGCCGTTGTGCCATTTGTCGCGCTTTGGGCTTTGTAAACCACACCTACTACTTCCGCAAGCCCTTAAGGAATTCGTCGACGACGGGGATGCCGCCTTGCAGGATAAGATAGCCGTTCGGCGGTTCGCGTTCGGTCATGTCGCCGCCGATAGGAGTTAGCAGGATTTCTTTCACCTTTTCGGGATCGTCCGTCTGCCCCAGCGCCCAGCAGAGTTTCATAAACGCCACTTCAGGAAGCATGTTCGCGAGCGGAATGATTCCGATATCGAGCAGAAAACGTCCAGTGTCGTAAACGTACATCTGTACGAATCCCCATAACGTCTGCACAGTCATAACGACTGTCACGCCTTTGTCTATGGCGCGCTTCAGGCTGTCGTTAAGCTCGTAGTTCACATGTCCAAGCCCTGTTCCGGCGATAACGATGCCTTTGTAGCCCATATCTACAAGCGAGTCTATAATATCGGGCTTGAAGCCGGGGTAGTAGTACTGAATCGTGACTCTATCGTCGTAAAAAGGCATTATCTTAACTTTATTGTCGTCGCGGCGGCGCATGTAGTCGTCTTTGAGCGGTGTAATCTTTCCCCATTCAACCATAGCAAGCGGAACGTCGCCGATTGTGCGGAACGTTGAACGGTACGAGCTGTGCATCTTGCGCACGCGTGTGCCGCGATGGAGTAGTCCGTATTCATCCGATGTGGGTCCGAACATGCACACCATAACTTCCGCAATATCGCCATATGCCGCTGTATAAACGCTGTGAATAAGGTTGCGGGCGGCATCGCTCGACGGGCGGTCGCTCGAACGCTGGCTGCCGACGAGCACGATCGGGACTGGCGAATCCTGAATCATGTACGAGAGTATGCCGCCAGTGTGGTGCATCGTGTCGGTGCCATGTCCGATAACTATGCCGGTGACGCCCTTCTCGATTTCCTGTCCGATACGTTCTGCGAGTTTCAGATACTGCGTTTTAGTCATATTCTCGCTGAACACGCCGAAAAGTTTTTCTGTGCGCAGATTGCAGATGTCGGCGAGTTCTGGTACTGCGCCGTAAAGTTCACCGGGGCTGAATGCGGGTATGACTGCGCCTGTTCGATAGTCGAGGCGGGAAGCGATTGTGCCGCCCGTGCCGAAAAGCTGCACGTTCGGTTTCGCAGGATCGAAAGGGAATTCCTTTTCGGGAATTTTATAGTGCGCTTCCTTGCTGCCCTTTTCGACGATATCGACAATCTGGTCTGTCGCGACACCGATGTTATAGCCTGTAATGAGTTTCATAACAATATGGCGGTCGTCTTCGATTTCCGAGCGCGGGAGGATTACTCCGTCGAAATGCCCTTTCTTGCTTTCAAGAATCACTTGACTCCATACTCCCACGTTGAACCGCTTTAGAATTTCAAACGCTTCGCCGCGATAACCTCGAAATTTGTCGTTCGTCATCGTCTATCCTTAGTTCGACACCGCAATCCACGCGGAATCGTGTGTGTTATCAATAAGTTCGTAAATATGCGCACCCGACGCGCGCCCGCGAAGGTCATGCATCGCGATACCCATCGCAAACCTTCGCCATTTAACTTCAACGGGCGCATGGCGTTTGCGCGGCGTGAATTCCGCCGTGCGCGCTTTCGCGATCGCCGATTCGACA
>CAZRQJ010000133.1:0-6200 GCA_964602075.1 uncultured Planctomycetia bacterium | reverse complement strand
AAAACAACGATGATCGGTACGCCTCCCGTCCAGCCCTGCGAATAAAAGTCACTGCTTGTCGCGACCGGCAACTCGACCAATACTTCTTCCGCAAGCATATTGTCTGGATCCGTATCGGTTCCTTCCGAGTTGATGTTTGCGTTAGAAACGAAATTGAACAACAGGATTAAGAGCGCGGTGACTGCTGTCGCATATGCAAAGCGCACAGTGCGGTTGAAAAAAAATAAGTGAAAAACCTTAATCGGCATAAGTGAATTGTATCAGAAAGAAAGAGCCTAAATGCTATTTTTATAATTTGCAACTGCTTCTTCAACCCCAAGTTTATCAGACCGAACGATAAGTGCGCTCTATTAGATTTGAAGCGGCGTTTATTCGCGAGTAAACCTGTCATAATATCGCTAGTTAAAACAGGTGTCCTTATTGTTGAACAAGTACGCCGTGCTTAAGTCAGACTAATGCCGCTGTTTTTTGGAGGAACCAATGAATTTGAAACAAAAAATTGTTGGATTGTCATCCTGCATCTTTATCGTTGCATTTTTTGTTGCAATTACCGTTGAATCTGCGTTTGCCGACGGTATGCTAATACCACCTCCCGATATTCCAATGAGGGACGCGTTCGCCATCAAATATCATCGAGTAACCATAGATATCAACGATGGAGTAGTGAAAACATCCGTGGATCAGGTTTTCAAAAATCTGACCGGTCGCAGGATTGAAGCCGATTATGTATTCCCAATACCGCAAGGTGCCGCTCTCGACAATTTTGCTATGTACGTCGGCGGCGAGCGTCTCGAAGGAAAGATACTAAATGCCGGTGAAGCGAGAGATATATATGAAAACATAGTTCGCCAGCAACTCGATCCGGCTTTGCTCGAATACGTCGGCAACAATGCTTTTAAGGCGCGCGTTTTTCCAATCGAACCGAACGAGGAAAAACGCATCGAATTGTCATATACTCAAGTTCTTGCAGCGGATAACGGCGTTTACGAATACGTCTATCCGCTCAATACAGAAAAATTCAGCGCACGGATGATTGACGAAGTAACCGTTTCTGGAAAAATAGCGACTGGGGTTCCGCTGAAAACAATCTATTCACCATCACACAACATCAGCGTGAACCGCCCAAACGACAATTCGGCAAGTTTCAGTTTTGAAGAGCGCAACGTCCGTCCGTCTATCGATTTTGTGCTCTATTACACGGTTGACCAGCGGGAAGTTGGAACTACCGTTATGGCTTACGATGCCGACGATGCTGAAAACGGCTTTTTTATGGCGACAATCGCTCCGCGTGTCGAGAGCGACTCTGCGAAAGTGGTAGCGAAAAACTTTATCTTTGTCCTCGATAAGAGCGGCAGTATGATGGACGACGACAAAATCAGTCAGGCAAAGGAAGCTTTGCGATTCGTACTGCGCAGTCTTAACGAAGGCGACCGATTCAATGTTATTGCTTACTCGGATTCGCTTTTTGAATGTTTTACGGGCGGAATGAAAACATACTCATCGCATTCACGAGACGAAGCGCTTGATTTCGTAAAGGGATTTGATGCGGACGGCGGCACGAATATCAACGACGCGCTGTTGAGAGCCATTGAAATGCTAAAAACCGAAGGCGGATCCAAACCGAATTACATCGTGTTTCTAACGGACGGACTTCCAACTGTTGGAGTAACCGATGAAACAGAGATACAGCGCAACGTTGCAAACGCAAACCGTGTCAACGCGAGGATCTTTAATTTCGGCGTTGGCTACGACGTGAACACGCACCTGCTCGACAAACTTGCGGAGCAGAACCACGGTGTTACCGAATACGTCCGCCCTTCTGAAGGCATAGAAGTAAAAGTGTCGAGCTTCTTCGGCAAAATATCGAATCCCGTGTTGACGAATGTAAAAATAGACTTCAAAGGCGTAAAAACAAGTGATGTTTACCCCGCTGATATGCCAGACCTCTTTAAGGGCAGCCAAATCATTATTGTCGGTCGTTACCAGACTGGCGTTAAGGGCAGTACGGTCGAGTTGACAGGAACGGTTGACGGAAAAACAAAGAACTTTAGCTATCCCGTCAGTTTTAATTCGAAGTCATCATACAGCTTCATTCCGCGTCTATGGGCTGCAAGAAAAATCGGTTACTTGAACGACGAGATTCGTCTTCAAGGCTCAAATCAGGAATTGATTAACGAGATAATCCGCCTGTCGAAGCGTTACGGCATTATCACGGAATACACCAGCTTTCTTGTTCGTGAAGAGGGTTTCTTCGCCGACGATGAAGAAAAGGAACGAGCGTTCGATATGGCTGCAGCGCCGCTTCAAGATGCAAAGTCCGGCGCAGGAGCAGTTGGCCAGTCCCAGCAGAACCAGCAGTTGAAGGGCAACACACCCGGAGCCGTGCAAGGCGGAGTTAACGCTCCAAACGCGTATTACGACGCTGCCGGCGAATCCGTGCAGGTTCACAACATCAAGTACATTGACGATTTGACATTCTTCCTTGTCGACGATTATTGGACTGACAGCCGTTTCGATCCCGACAAGCAAAAAATAGTTGAAGTCAAAGCGTTCACACAGGCATATTTCGATATTCTGACTGCAAATCCGAAAATCGGTAAATACGTTTCTCTGGGTAGTCAGGTCATAATCCAGTTAGACGATGACGAAGCTCTTAAAATTAGCGGCGAAACCGGTTCCGAGTCGCTGCCGCAGTCACATATTGACACAATCGGCAAGCAAATCGCGAAATCGCTAAACGGAACAATGCTTGCAGGCAACGGCTCTAGCGGTTCAAAAACAAACAGTAACGGTGAAAACGGAACATCAAACGGATTGAAAGTCGCTTCCGATTCAAGCAGAGGCGGAAGCTGGTTTTCGACCGCTTTATTGGTTGCAGTGTTCGCCTTCATTGGTTACCGGCTTCTAAACGGTAAATCATGTTGAGGTGTTGACCGTAAGGGGTAGTTTACCCCCCAACATTAACTGTTGCGGATTAGAATAACCGCTCGTGGCGTGGTCTATCCATTCCGCGAGCGGTTTTTATCAATCTGCCAAATCTATCATAGGCTGCGTAACGACACGTTCACGTTGGAATTGATGTATGAATCAATTGTAGCGTCGGCATTCATGCCGATGGACGTTGCTGTAATCGTGGTCATATGTCCCATCGAGTTGTAGTTATACACGAAACTGTGCTGGGAGTGCGTGCGGCTTGCCGCCGCTTTGGTATACCGAAGCTCGCTTCGGTTAGTAATCATCAACAATGTTCAAGTTTGATATATCGTAAGTCGCAAGTTGGTTCAAGAAAACCGGCGTAGCTTTCAACTCCAACCATCCGGCGGAGCAGAACGGGTAGTTTTTTGCATACTTGACGATGCCATGATGTTTTGCGTTCTCGTTAACATAACGAACACGTGCGAACCAGCTTTCGCTGTGGGTTATATGCGTTTCCCAATAATTGAACCAGACTTTGCGACCCGGTGCCCGGTCGATTTTGTTAACCTCGCGCGCCGTTACAGAGTGCAGGTGCCGAACCAGAGTTCTTAAGCTCGAGGGATTGTCGGATGCGCCGACAAAATGGTAATGATTCGGAAATACAGCCCAAGTGTGAAGCGTCCATTCATACTTCACGGCATATTCGAGCAGCAGGTTATGCAGGAATTTCAATTTTTCCGCATTGTTGAAATAAGGTACATTTAGGTATGTAGCTCCCGTAACGATGTAGTTGCCGGCACGGTCGAGCCAGTGTGGCGGGCTGTGAGGCCAGTCGGTACGTTTTGTTTGACTATCGTTCATGGTTAAAACGGAATATTAATTATACTCCTAATGCAGGCAAGCAAGCTTGCCCGTTCCAGAGCGGTGGCAAGCCACCGCACTCCCGTTGAGCTTCCAGTCAAATCCACCAGTGTTTTATGTTGCCCACGGCTGGTTGACAAATCTGGTCACAGGTGAATTATATAACAGCAAGCATTGCTTTCGATTCGCACCGTAGAAACGGCACGAATAATCAGGAGAATTTTAAGAAGCCGTTTATTAATGCAGCGTTAAACGCCGCTCTCTTTCCGAGTCGTACGTGTGTTCGTACAGGTAACGCGTGTACACGCTTTTCGTTATCTTTAAGACAGGAGCCACGTAAATTGTAAAACACAAAAAAAAAGCCCTGCGCGAATCGCAGCAGGGCTGATTATAGCTTAACAAACTAACGACTACTTGATGACGTTAACCAGGTTGAATATCGGCAGGTACAAACCGACGACGATGACGCCGATCAGCCCGCCGATAATAACGATCATTGCAGGCTCGATCATGCTTGCGAGAGCGCGAATTGTCGAGTCGATTTCGCTGTCGAAATAGTCGGACAGCTTGTTTAGAATTTCTTCAAGGTTACCAGCTTCCTCGCCAACGCTTATGAGGTTCGTAACGATTGGTGGGAACACGCGGGTGCGCTTCATCGGTGCGTGAAGGCTTTCACCCTCACGAATTCGGTCGCGAGTGTACAGTATCGCGTTTTTGATGACGTCGTTCGTAGCAACGTTGCGCGCAACCTCCATAGCTTCAAGGATCGGCACGCCGCTCTCGTTAAGAGTAGCGAATGTGCGGGTGAAACGTGTGATTGCGACTTTGCGTGCAAGCGGACCGAAAATCGGAACACGAAGCACAATCGGATCGAGCAGTTTGTGTCCCCATTTGCTGCCTCTGAATTTAAGAAACAGAATAATGAAAACTGGAATAGCCAAAAGGTAATACCAGTAGTTAAGAAGCCAGTCGCTGACCTCCATCAGTTTACGTGTCAACAAGGGAAGTTGCGCCTCGCCGCCGGAGAAGTCGTTATAGAAAGCTGCAAACTGCGGAACGATATATAGAAGCATGAACAGAGCGATAGCGAGCGCGAAAATCGTTACGACGACGGGATAAACCATCGCGCTCTTGACTTTGTTGCGCAGGTCGAGTTCCTTTTCGTAAAAGGCTGCAACTCGTTCCAGAATTCTATCGAGCGCACCACCGATTTCTCCAGAATGAACCATCGAAATAAAGAAGTTAGAAAATGCACGTGGATGCTTCTTCATAGCGCTTGTAAGCGTTTCACCTGATTGAATATCGGTCTTGACCTTATGTATAATATCCCGAAAACTGTTGTTTTGAGTTTGTTCTTCAATAGTGTCGAGAGTTTCAGAAATAGTCAAACCTGCGTTTAATAGAAGCGAGAACTGGCGTGAAAAGATTGTTAGCTCTTTTAGTCCGACCTTAAAAAACCTTTCAAAGAAGGAAAACGGATTGAACGCACGTTTCTTTTCGTGAATTTTCGTCACGAAGAAGCCTTCAGTTCTAAGCGCGTCGATAATCGCCTTAGGGTTGTCAGCCTCGACAGTCGAGGTAATAATCTTACCTTGCGCATCCTTTGCTGTATAAACGAATACTTTCATGATCGGATCGCTCCTAGTTGAATTGCTGCATAAACAGCCTAGCTGCGAGATTAGACTCGCTAGTTAATGTCGTGTTCCTGCCAAACCGAAGCGCGAGCAGGAGATGTTTCATTTTACCCATACATCACGGTTTTATACGCCAATACTGGCGCCGTCCAAATAGGAATCGCCTTCTTCATCCATGCCTTTGCTGGACTTGGCTCCTGTTCTGCGCGGACGTTCAGCACCCTGTGCCGCTGCAGCGCTGATCAACCTTTGCAGGTTGCCAATGTTGCCCGCATGCGCCAATGCTGTTTCAAGCGTAATCAACCTGTCGAGATAACGGTCGCGTAAGCACTGATCCATCGTCTGCATACCAAGCTTAGCGTGCGTCATCATCGTCGAGTGAATCTGGAACTCTTTCTTCTCACGAATGAGGTTGCGGATAGCAGGGATGTTAAGCATAACTTCGAACGACGCAACGCGCCCGCCGCCTTCAGCAAGAGGAAGGAGTTGTTGAGACAGAATACACTGAAGTGAATTTGCCAGCTGGGCGCGGATTTGGTCCATCTGCTCGCTCGGGAAGACGTCAACGATACGGTCGATTGTTAGAGGTGCGTTGTTCGTGTGAAGCGTCGCAAAGACTAAGTGGCCCGTTTCGGCTGCGGTGATCGCTGTCCCGATAGTTTCAAGGTCGCGCATTTCACCGACGAGGATAACGTCAGGGTCTTGGCGAAGAACGCGTTTCAACGCCCCGGCGAATGACAAAGTATCGCTTCCGATTTCACGCTGGTTTACGTTACATTTCTTGTGCTG
>CAZRQJ010000132.1:0-6216 GCA_964602075.1 uncultured Planctomycetia bacterium | reverse complement strand
ATACTGCCATTTCTTGTCGGTTTGATAACCGGAATTCAATTCGCCGCTGTGGGTGTTAGTTTTCCGGTTGTGTTAGGACTTGCTAAAGTGGCTGGGATTCCTCCGCTCGCGGTAGTGTCTTACGCTTACGTTATAGGTTTTATGGGGACTATGATTAGTCCTGTGCACTTTTGTTTGCTTCTCACTAAAGAATATTTCCACGACGGGTTTGAAGTTGTATACCGGAGTATAGCAGTTCCGATTGCTGCAATGATAGCTGCTGCCGTTTTGTTGCAATCATCTATGCAAATTTGTAGCAAATCAATTTTCCCCAAAAAAACTGTTTGATTTTGGGTATCTTAAGTGTGGCTGTGACAGAGAAACAAACCGTCTGACCTATTTCTATCGCTTAGACGCTACGGTTGTTGATGTTCATAATAAAGGAAGTGATTTTCGTGCGTGTAAAACAGCTTGTCGTCATAGTTTGTTTGTTCATCTCTAGTTATCTAATCTCTTGTAAAGAGCCGATTCCGGAGGAAAAAGGCGAAACCCCGCCGCCAGTCGTTGCTGATATGAAAGAAGCGAACGCTTTCATTTCGTCCATAAACTTTCGCGAACTCGAACCAAAAAACAGTATGAAATCAACGAGTCCATATCAGCAATTTTATCCATGCGATGTAAGCGCGAAACCGATAGAACTAAAAGATCTAACTCAAGCGGAGAGATTGCTTTTATTCGGCTATGAGTTGCTTGACGAATATGACGCTCCATATAATCCTCAACAACGATTTCAACCGGTAACAACTCTTCTTGGGATGATGATGCGGTATTACGCGATTTACGAGAGCTTACCAAAAACTGCTGACGATTTGTTTGAGTGTTACTATTCTTTTTACAAAGATGATTTTGAAAAAGAAGGGAAGACCTTAGAAGCAGCGCGTGCGGATTTTGTAAATATGATTAAAAGTCCTGTTACTAATAAGCCGATAGATTGGCAGAATCAGAATTTCAGTGCAGGAAATGTTTACATCGCCGTAATAAACGACAACCCAGATGCGATGAAAATTGCCGAGACCAAATTTCGAGAAAGCTTGGGTGTTGCAGGCGAACAGGCAAAGCCGAGATTTGACGGATTTACGGTTTACCTCTATTGCAGGGTTTACGGTGAAAGTGGAGTTATCGACAACATTGACATGTCGCACTTTTGGTCTAATGAAATGGTTGAGGATATGAAAGCGAAACTTGCAAGTTCTGGAGCGAATCCGCAGTAGAATGGGAGTGCACAACTCCGTTCACATTTGCGCTTGATTAAACAAAGCTCTAACCTACTCTTCGCATCTGCCGCCCAAAATTTTTGCAAGAAACTTATCGGCGCGATAGTAAAAATCTAGACGGTTTTCCGGGCGGGCAAATCCGTGTCCTTCATCTGAATAGACAACGTATTCGACTTCCAGACCTTTCGCCTTCATGGCTTCGACAAACTGGTCGCTTTCAGCTTTATTCACACGAGGATCGTTTGCGCCTTGAGCGATTAGCATAGGAACGCGTACGTTATCTACAAAAAACAAAGGACTGCGTGAATGTAGAAACTCTATCTCCGTTTTGTCTTCTTCGGTCCAATCTTCCTTAGCTTTGGGCAACCCTGCCATTTCTCCTTCGTCATAGCGCGGTATTCTGCCAACACGTTTATCGAAAAATGCTCTCGCACTCTCCCAATAGGGGGGGATGGTGTTAAGAAAAGTTTCAAGATTGGAAGGACCGACAAGCGAAATACCCGCTGCGTACAATTCAGGAGTAAATGTCACACCAACAAGTGTCGCATACCCACCGTAACTGCCGCCATATATAACTATTTTCGATGGATCGGCAATACCCTCCGCAATCGCCCATTCAACGGCTTCGGTTAAGTCATTCTGCATCGTTCCACCCCACTCTCGCGTTGAAGCATTCAAGAAGTTCTTCCCGTAACCAGTTGAGCCGCGAAAATTAACTTGCAAACATGCGTAACCGCGATTGGCGAGTCATTGCGCCTCGGGATGAAAGCCCCAACTATCGCGATACCAAGGTCCGCCGTGTACATTGAGTACCAAAGGACCGGGTCCTTGCCAATTCAAAGGCAGAGATAAGTAGCCATGTACAGTCAGTCCGTCGCGCGTTTCAAATTGAATCGGATTCATCTTGACTAGAGGCAGATCCTTGAGAGCTTCACGATGAACAAACATGAAGTTAAGTTCGCCGGTATTCCTGTTGTATTCGTAATAGGAGACCGGCCCGTCATCGTCCAAGTAATAAACCAACCATCTATCGTCCGCCAACGTGCGATTGACTATCCCAAAATCGCCTTTGTCGGGATCGTTGAGTCTTGTAAAGTCAGCTCTCACTCGATCATCGAGCACCTGCCATTCGTCGCGATCGCGGCTGAATGTTACAGCTTCAATGTAGTGCTCTGTCGGATGAATTGAAACTCCTGAAACATCATAGACGGGGTCTTCTACAAGAATTCTTTCTGCTTTACTTATCGGATCATACTCGACTAACGCTGCTGCATTCCGACCAACGCTCGACATTGCGTAAAGCGTTTTGTTATCGGGCGCAAATCCAAAGATACCAGTCGTCATTATGTCTTCCGGAGCAATCTCCATTTGCAGTTCAAATTCATCTTGCACGCTATCGCGCAAGTAAGTTTTTGCGCCTCCCGCTGCGGTCATTTGCGAATAACCTCGAAGAGCAAAGTCGTTATCGAACAACCATCCGCTTATACCAAGTTGAGACTGCTGAACGAGCTTGAGTTCGCCTGTTCGCATATTCACTTTATAAACGTCATGCACTCTTGCGTCGCGCTGATTCAACCCAATGTACATCTCATCCGGGTAATCTCGATGCAAGTCCATTATTCTTGCTTGAATGGGATGACCATCGTCGGACGTTACATCTGCGAGTTGCTGCGACTCGCCTGTTTTTATGTTTTTCACGTATATTCGCCAGTTTTCGTCTCCGTCTTTATCCTGCAAGTAACACACTTGCTCACAGTTGTATGACCAAAAATACTGCGTAACTCCGCGTCCTGTATCTGTTGTTAGCGGTTTGTCGTCCTCAAACCCAACTGTTTTAATCCATACATTCAACACGCCTTCAAGTGGCGCAATGTAAGTTAGATATGTTCCGTCAGGTGACAGATTTGGCGCAACCTTGTCTGGATTGCCGAGAAGAACTTCGAGTGGAATTAGTGGCACTTCACTCTCGACGGCATATGAACCTTGAGACGTCATTCCGAAACCTCCTACTGTCATAATAATTGCAACATATGCAACAGCTAACGCGCGATTACAAAGAAAACTTGAATACCTTGAACGCAAACGAAACATAGAATACCTCCGATAGCAGACTATATTCTGATTCAATTATGCTTAAAATAGTTCCTTTAGGGTTCAATTTCAAGAATTTTTCTTGCAAGATTTAATGATCGCAATCCTGTCTTTGATTTTTTGAAACTCTAATGGATTCACTGTCATTGTTTTTTCAAATTGCATAAGCACCATGCCGGGCTTCGCCCCTTTAGGTTTACGCAGATATTTCATCTGCGTATAGCTGATATCAACGCTCAATTCGTTCTTATCTTGAGAGTGAGCGGCGGCAATGATTGCAGCTTCTACGCGCGTCGCGTCAGTCATTTGCGACTTACCTGTGAGTGCGATTACCCAGCTACCGGGTACGTCCCGCGAATGAAACCACCAATGAGCGGTGCTTCCAAAGCGCTTCAAAAGCGCATCGTTCGATTTTGCGTCAAGCCCGACAACAATTGGCGTACCGTCGCTGGAGTTGAACAACCTGTGCCGCACTCCCAGCTTTTTCAACGAGACAATCTCGTTATTGCGCTTGGAAATGTCAACGGCCGACTGACCTTCAATTATTGATTCTGATTCAATTCTCTGCTCGCTTCCGCCTGTGTTTTTTTCGCTCTTGTCAGCGGTATCATCTGTACTTTTTGATTCGAGGCGCGCTAACGCTTTTCTATATCTAGCGGCAGTTCTCGTAATTTTCAACGACGCGCGACCTACATCTTCCGCTTTGTTCAGAATCGGTAATACTGAATCGTCGCAGTTAAGCTCTATAGACATTGTCTTGGCTTTTTCGAGAATCTCACTCGCGACATATGCACATTCGGATTTTGCAACCGTCATCCACTCTGCGATTTTATCCATATCATCGGCGCGTTGCAATTTCACGAGTTCGCGTTGAATAGACATCCTGCGTTTTCCAAAGTGCGATGAATCTGCCTCTTGAGCAGACTCAATAATGATTGATTCACCAGCGTCAAGAAGTTCTAGCAATGAAATTCTTTCATACTCGTCCGCATGTTTAACGCCGAAGACAGAACGAAGGTTCTTATGGAGAGTAAGTGAACGCAACTCTAAGGTTATCGCTTCAAGATCGAGGTTTTGTTTCAAAATTTCACTTACGCTTAGATCGCTTTGAATTCCGGCTTTCGAGAGAGCGTAATCGGCTATTCTTATGTCCACACCCGTGAGCGCTATTAATAGCGCTCTCTTGATAGTAAGTTGAATTCCGTTTGATACTTCATTAGAACTTACATTTTTCAAAGCTTCTGTAAGTTCAGCTTTTGTGATTCCCCATGCGGACGACTTTGATAAAGACGGCGGAGGAGGATAGGGTTTGCCCGTCGCAACTCGCCGAAACCGATTTCGTACACTCGTGTATTTTCGAGCGATACTCAAGACTATTCGATTGCTTCCTAGCAGGTATGCACCGCTGTGCCTTCCCATGATTTCGACAACTAGAGTTCTATTATCCCGCCTACCAAATTCGGTTTTTAACTCGAAAAAAAACTCGGCTCTTCGCTCTCCTTCACTGTGCTCTATGTTTAACAACTCTGCACCCTTCAAGTGAAATCGAAGCGCTCTAACAAAATTGCTGTCTAAATCAGTTCTGTTTCGATGGCGTTGGTTTTTCAGATTACTTCTTTCTTTGAGTTCATTAAGAAGTGAAGCATTCTGCAAGAATAGCAGCCCTGCTTTGTCGGGTGAAACCGAAACGACGAGCGCACTTCTAGAACTTCCAGACGAAAACCACAATATAAACCTGTTTGCTCCGCAGTCGTCAATCCAAGTTGTTCGTGTTTGTAGAAGCGACAACTTTGCTAATTCAACGGCGTAAGTAAATGAAAAAACATCCACGAGTTAATGATACAACTTTGCTATTTGATTACACATATCAATGAAGTGTTGCTTTTGAATTATCCAGAGGAAAATCGCACCGCAATATTGCATTAGACTGGTTCAGTTGTTATAATTCGTATCCACACTTTGTGTGGTTGAGCGGAAGTAGTTCAGCGGTAGAACACAACCTTGCCAAGGTTGGGGTCGCGAGTTCGAATCTCGTCTTCCGCTCTTTTCGCGTCAAAACATAGAATTACGGATTCTCCGTTTGTTTCTGCTGGTTGCTCTCTTGTTCTAATTTGTCATGATCTTCTTCGTATTGTGCGCTGTATTGACTTTTGACAATTAGAGGCAACCGAATGATAGTCGAAAATAGCAGTATTATCACCCAAGTCAAAAGCGATTTCATTGAACCCAGCAGCTTGCGCCAAACGCTAACTACCCAATCAAAATGTAACCATACGTGAACAATAAGCAGTGTCAGCATAGCAATCGCTATGTAAAAATGTACATCGCCCCAAAAATGTCGTCCCTCCCCGAACCAAACTAAACCGCTTCCACCGCGACTGCCAGGCGGTAAAATCCATTTGAGCAGGATACCCGTACCTAACATTGCAGAAAAAGTAACACCGGTAAGCATATCAATCCAAAAATTCAATTTAACGCTGGATTTTGTTTTCACTTTAGCGCGTTGTGAGTCGTTCATGTTTACCTCTAGCAAAAATGCTAAGAACGTCTTATGACGCTTTAGTCATATAACAGCACCAAACTGTATGCTTTTTGACAAGCCATACCAGTTCAAGGATGAGTGGGAAGGTTTACATAGGCCCCAATTGTAGCTATCATGGAGGTATGGGTGACTTAGTGTTCTCCGATGTACCGCTTCTTAAGTCCGGTAAGTATCGAGTTTATCTTCAGTATTACGTCCAGATTAAAAACAATAAAGCAACTGGGAACTGGTCATTTAGCGAATCGGCTGGTGGTTCGTGGTCATGGAATCCTATGAGGGATACATAAATGTGGCTATAGCTAAAGGCGAGTATATCTTTGTTGTGAACTA
>CAZRQJ010000131.1:0-6222 GCA_964602075.1 uncultured Planctomycetia bacterium | reverse complement strand
ATGACTACTGTATGTTTTTACTCCAATTCTGTCCAGTTTTAGGGGTGCACTCCAAGCACTATTTTTCCCTTGATTGATTTCACTACCACATTGAACATTCTTTATGTTTTGAACTTCACTAGATCGAATGACCATTTTTCTTCGCAAAGATTTATGTCGACAAATTGTTAATATCTTGTTTACAACTTAGATAGTATTGCTTTTTCTGTTCCGAGTGTGGTATTGTTGTTTTACGCCGCCGTTGAACATTTGGAGGCACGCGCCATGATTAGGATCGGGGTATTAACCCTAGCACTTTTAAGCGTAATTTCTGTTCTCATAATTGCAAGCTGTGGAGCTGGTACGAACGACCATCCAGGCTCGATTTCGGGCAAGTTTAGCGCTGCTGGCGGTAAACTTAAAGCGAATAAAGCGACACTCATCGTTCCACCAAACTCGGTGACGCTAACCGACACAGGCAAAGGCGAAGCTGAAAGCGATGATCGAGGACGCGAACTATCAATGGTGTTTACACTCACGGAAAGCACTTTTCAGCCTTCTTTCTTCATCGATGGCAGCGTATATGTCTTGCAGGCAGTCAGTATTTTTGACGCGGAGATCACCTCGCCTTTAACGTTTAAAATTGAATACAACGAATTCAGTATGCTTCCAGGTTACGGAGCGAACGATCTGTGCATCGCTCATTACAACATTTCTACTGGTGTAACAACCGAGCTGGTCAGCAAGCATAATGCAGCCGAACAGATGATCGAAGCGCAGATAGTTAGTTTAGGAACTTACTTCCTGAAACCTAAGTCATTTACCGGCAAACTCGCATCTAAGGGAACGACATTAAATTATCGCGCGCAGTCTGGTGTCACTTTAACAGGCTTCAACGCAGCAGTTCCACCTTGGAACGTCAAGAATCTAGCTTTGGGTTTCTCTTTCCAAACGTCATACAAGCAGCCTTTGAGCGATATGCCTTTAGTTAGTGGTTTTCCTGCAGTTGAAATGGCTCTTACTTATAACTCAAGCGGACCTTTGGAAAACGCATTCTGGGGAGATTCTCTTCCTGCATTTACGGACGATGAATGGCCAACTAACGGACTATACGCATATCTTCGTCAAACACGAGGCGGGGTTGAGGTTTTAGCGGACCTAATCCTTGAAACTGAAGTCGAGAGTGCTGACGGCACAGAGACCTTAGCAGGAACAATTTCGAGTCAGAATTATCCGGCTTTACGCTTCACACAAGACGGATATCCGATTCTCGGCAATCTTGTTAGTGAAGGCACAGTTGTCACCAGTGCTGGCAATTATTTCGCCCGCGTGTATCGCTACGATTTTCTCGCGAATAGTCCTGAAGGATGGATTTCTTGGACTTGGTATGCTGAAGTTGATAAGAAGATCGTGCCAGTGGCAGCCGTGATTTCTCGCAACGCAAATCCCGATGGAGTTTTAATCGCGCCTTTAACGAGATGCACTGTATTCGACCTTGCGACACCGGTGATTTTTTAGTTGATATTGCAGATGTAGTGCATATTTCGCATAAACAAGCGCAAACATGTTCGAGCATTAAACGGGCGGGGAAACCCGCCCTGTTTTTTGTCTTATTGTAGAATTCTGTAAATTGTTTGGTGAAATATGCCTCCCGAACTTGAACCGCTTAAACTCGAAATAGTTTTATGGGAACCCGAAATCCCACAGAATACGGGCAATATAGCCCGCACCTGCGCTTGCACAGGCTGCAAACTACACTTGGCTGGACCGCTTGGGTTTAGAATGAAGTCTCCGCATGTAAAACGCGCTGGACTGGACTACTGGGAGTTGCTCGAATGGAAACGTTGGATTTCCATTGAGGAGTTATGGAAAGCCCATAACGGAGTGCGGTTTCCGCTTGAAAAAAGCGGATGGCATGATACTGCGCGTCCTAGAACGGCGTGGTTCTACAGCACAAAAGGCAACGTAATGCCATGGGAAGTACCAATTCGGCGTGGTGACTTTCTGGTGTTTGGGCCTGAAACGCGCGGATTATCAGACGATATGCTTGATGGCGCAGGTGGGCAAATCGTCTCTTTCCCGCAAGTCGCCGACACTCGTAGTCTCAATGTCAGCAATGTTGTTGCAGCAGCGTTGTATTTGATTATTGCGAACAAGGCTATGGGAAGAAACTGGATAAGCTAATAAAAAAAGCGCAGGTAACCCTGCGCTGATTAGATTTGTTTTGCCTGAATAAAGAAGCTACGCTTCTTTTTCGAGCTTAATCTTGATTTTCACTTGCTTGTGGTCATCTACTGTCGTAACCTCTACATCTACTTCGGCTTTCATTTCGGGTTTGTTTTCGGCAAGCCACTCGTTTATAGTTTTCTCAATTTCTTCCTCTGTTGCCGACATTGGAAATGTAAAAATATGTGTGCCGATGTTAACGGTTATACCGTCCATAGATGCTCCGTCTTTGCCGCACATAAACCAAGTCGCATCAGAAATTGTGATCACTGTGTAGCCTTTTTCGGTTAAATATGTTTTAAGAGATTCGATCCTTTCACTGTCTTGATCTAGAAGCCCGATACGAGTTACAGCTTTGCCGTTATCTACATTTACGGATAGCATAATCCTCGGTTCATACTCACCGTTATCGTCTTCAGAAAGTGGTTTATTGTTATGAAGCCAACCAAGCACATCAACTTGAAGTTGTTTCAAAGTCGGCTCAAGAACTGCTTTGTCGCAATCGTTTTCGTCGTCGCATGGAACGGTGCCGAGATCAATCTTTCAAAAGCTGAATCGGAAGTTTCGTCACGGTTTATAAGACGCGCAAATACCACAAGATGTTTCGAGATAATCTTCTTTACAAAAAAGTTTGGATTTCTATCTTTGGATTGAAATGCAAAGTGATTTATGAATTCGACGAGGATAGCTTCAAATCTGGTACTATTTGATTGATGGAAGGCGCAAGAGATGTAGTTAGAACGGTAACTGTGCCTGAGCCGCAGTACCTATTTGAACGGGTTATAGATCACATTCGTTTGTATCATAGCGGAATCAATATACAAAAACTCCAAGACGCTTACGATTACGCTTTGCGAGCGCATACGGGTCAGTTCAGAGACAGTGGAGAGCCATACATTCTTCATCCCGTTGAGGTGTTCGAAATATGCGCAGCGCTTAATATGGACGAGGAGTCCTTGATTACATCTTTGGTTCACGACGTTGAAGAAGATACAAGCTATTCGCTTAAAGATATTGAACGCACTTTCAGTAAGCATGTGCGTGACATGGTTGATTCTTTGACGAAAATCAGCGACACAAATTTCTTTGTTCGTTTATGGAACAAGAAAGAAACTAAGCATCAGGAAGAAACTCTTCGTAAACTATTTGTTGCGATGGCGAAGGATCCACGCGTTATCGTGATAAAACTAGCAGATAGACTTCACGCTTTGAGGACACTAGAAGGTCTGCCCAAAAAGAAGATCACTCGCAAATGCAAAGAAACGAGAGACTTCTTTGTACCGCTGGCGCGCAGACTTGGTCTAAGTTCGCTTTATAGAGAAATGGAAGATTGGTGTTTCTACTATCTTGAGCCGACAGAGTACCGCGATCTTTCCGAACGCATAAAAGAACCTATGGAACTTGCAGAATCAGCGCTAGCCGAGATGCGAGAAGAACTAGAAGATGCTTTTTGGCTTGCTGGAATCCCAATCGCCGAAATCCACAGCCGCAAGAAGCATCTCGCCAGCATCCACCAAAAAATGCAGGAAAAAGAAATCGGTTTAGACGAGGTTTACGACCTACTTGCGATGCGGGTCGTTGTTGATGGGCCACCGCAAATGTGTTATTTGATTATGGGTGAAGTTCACCTCAATTTTCCACCTGTAATGCACCGATTTCGTGATTTCATTTCACGCCCGAAAACTAACGGCTATCAAACACTGCACACCACCGTTGTAGGGCCAAAAGGCTTGTTTGTTGAAGTGCAGATTAGAAACGTCGAGATGCACAGGCAGGCAAGATACGGAATCGCGAGCCATTGGATGTACAAGGAGCATGAAGTCGGACCGCAGTATCGAGAAGACCAAGAATGGAACGAACTCATACGAATGCTTCAGGAAGAAAATTATGACCCGCAGGAATTTGTGGCTCGTGCGAGCAGTGCTCTTCTTAAAGATGAAGTTCTCGTTCAAACTCCTAAAGGAGAAGTTATCTCACTGCCTCGCGGTTCGACAGCAATTGATTTTGCTTATGCTATACATACAGAGCTAGGTCATGCAGCCGGCGGAGCGAAGATTAATTACAAGCGCGTTCCTCTGTTCCAACGACTCGAAAACGGCGATGTAATCGAAATAGTGAAGCGCGAAGTTGTCGCCCCTGCCCCAGATCCGGAATGGCTGGAATGGGCAAAGAGTCCGCGTTCTCTTCTGAAAATCCGTAAGTGGTTTCGTGCGCAACCTCGCAAGCGCCGCATTGAAATCGGAAAAGAGCTGCTTCATAAGCAGATACAGCGAAAAGGTCTGTATCCGCTTAACCTGTTGGCTGCGGATAAACTTGTATCTATACTCCGTCTCTTGAAAGTAGGTTCGATTCACGACATTTACGACGGAATAGCGTTGGGAGACATAACGACAAGCGACGTCTTACAGAAGTTGAAGCAGGTTCAGATGGAAATTGCTATGAAACTCGATACGGACTCTTTAACGGGAAGGTACAAACTTGACATACCGCTAATTGCAAGCGGGATCGAGCTGAACATTTTTGACACTAAAGGGCGCAAGACTCGTTTGAAAATGGAACTTTCGGTGTGTTGTCGACCTATGCCGGGAGACGAAATCGTAGGCTACTACCCCGGCGAGGGGAAAAAGCTTGTAGTTCACAAACATCAATGCTCGGAAGTAAAGCAGATTTCAGAACTTAAGCGCATCTTCACGCTTCAATGGGACCCGCAAGGCGAGCCAAAACATTATCCAGCATCAATCGAGATAGTTTGCCTTAACCGCGCCGGACTGATGTACGACGTTTTAGGTATCTTAGCCCAGCGAGGTATAAACATCGTTGGGAACCACTTTGAAACCTCATTTTCGACATCTAATGACTTCGATCGTACCGTATACATTGAGTTATTGATCGAGGTCGTTGACACGGAGCGGTTGAATGAGGTTCTCGATGACATTCGCAGCGTACCCGACGTAATCGCAGCGCGCAGATTCGGCAGTTCTAACGTGCTTACACCTATGCAGCAAACCAATGTTTCTCAAACTGCACAACTGGAAGCAGTTAAATCAGAAAAGGACTAATCTTTTGAAACTCGTCATACAACGTGTAAAACGTGCGACGCTAAAAGCTAACGGGGAACCGCGCGCATTTATTTCAAACGGTCTTTTTGTGCTTGCCGGCTCATGTAAGACTGACTCCCCAGATGACGCTTTTTACCTCGCTGGCAAAACAGCCAAGCTGCGTATCTTTGAGGACGATGAAGGCAAAATGAACCGTGACATACGCGAAGCCAAAGGTGAGGTTCTTATCGCAAGCCAGTTTACGTTGCACGCAAACACTAGAAAGGGCAATCGCCCCAGTTTCGACGACGCAGCGCCGCCAAGCCTTGCTGAACCTCTAATCATCATGCTTGCCGACGAACTTACAAAACTCGGCGTTCCTGTTCGCACAGGCGTATTCGGTTCTTACATGGAAATAGACTTACTCTGTGATGGTCCAGTTACAATCATCATTGACAGCGGTGAGCGGAATATACCCAGAAGACAGGCGTGAAGTCAGAGTAATGTGAAAATCTAGCTCATTACCACTCAAAAATGAATGCATGAACTGCTTAATAATTACTAATAGCTGAACTTGTTTATCTTCACCTTGCCGCGGAAAACATTGTAGATCATCGTCGTGTATGCAAGCACGAGCGGCATTCCGATGCATGCGATGACTAGCATTATCGAAAGCGTCGTCGAGCTGCTCGCCGCATTATAAATAGTCAAGTTCCAATCTTCGTTGAGCGAACTCACAATTATGTTCGGAAACACAGCTATTCCGAATAAAAACACCATTGCCGCAATATGGCATGACGAAGTCAAGAATGCTTGCGTCGCAAGATCGCGTGAGACGGCTCGCGGTATGTTTGCAATCGCAAGCACATCAAGCGCAACAATTATCCACGCCCAAGGCATGTGAATGAAATTGGCAAGTGCGGTTGGAACAGCAGCAACGGCATAAATCGTTGTCAGCACATAGAACGCAAGGAAAATG
>CAZRQJ010000130.1:0-6235 GCA_964602075.1 uncultured Planctomycetia bacterium | reverse complement strand
TAGCAAATGCATACCCTTTGAAGAGTTCGCGCCAGCGCGGATCGTCATCCAGCTTCTGAAATGCTTCACTTCCGCCATGTTTAGTGCGTTCAATGTCAACTGTGCGCGTATATCCATCATATTGACGCGGAAAATTCTTTGCCCATTCTTTTGGATCTTCCATTTCGTCTGTAAGTTCAACTAGTTTGAAACTGACTTCCTTTGCTTCTTCCTTCCGTTCCGATATGTTCTGAATCAGAAACATCACGCCGATTGTGCAGGCGGATACAGCAACAATCGTGATGACGTATGCAAAAAAACCAAACGGTTTGCGACTAGCTTTGTTTGAATTGTTAGCGTTCATAATAACACTCCTCTATCTAGTAGGTCCATGTCCGACGTCTTTATGACAACGGATGCAATCGACTTCGTTGTATTCAGCAAGCGATTTGTCGGTCAGCTCCTTGGTGTAAACCGAAATGTGCTCGACGAAATCGCTATGACAGTATAGGCAGTTGTGTTGCAGAACTTTATAGTTTTTCTGACGAATTTTTATTGGTTCATTGAAATTCTGTAATGTGAAAGCTTTCGAATGATAGTAACCGTTCTCCATTTTCGTGTAGTACTTACCTAAAAAGTTATGCGGTGTATGACAGTCGTTACATGTGGCGACAGCATGGTGACTGCCTTTCTGCCAACCGTCTAGGTGATCCTTCATAACATGGCAGTTTGCGCACACTTGCGGATCGTTGGATATGTATGAATAACCTTTGGCATAAATGAAAGTGTACGAGCCAAGCCCGATAAGTAGCCCTACTAGCACACTAGCTATGACTCCAGGCAATACTCGAAACGAAAGACCTGCCATAAAAACCTCCAGACATTTCAATTATACATCAAAGGGAGATAGTGGGATAATTATGCTAACTAATATCGTGGTTATCTACAGATTGATATAAACGGAGCAATCTGGACTATTGTGTTCCATTTTGAGTTAGAAAGTTGGTAGATCGGAATCATGCGCTCATTTGTTTGTGCTCCAAACGACCCTATAGGAACGACGTTCGATTGTTCTCGAAGCATCTGTGCTGTAACCGAGTAATACGCAACAGATGAACTTCTTGTCTTCAACAAAGAACGTATCCACTTGCTCTTTAATCAATGATTGCGCACCCATGTAAAGGCTGCCTAATCCTTCTGCGGTTGCTGCGAGAAGCATATTCTGTGCAGCTGTGGCGCAGCTCGTCAAAGCCCAGTTGTCGCTGATTTCCTTGTCGGCATAGATTGTTATCACAACGGGAGCGTCACCAAGGTTTCTATAAAACGGTTCACGGACTTTTGCGCCTTCCTCGCCGTATCGTTCGAGCACAGTTGGTTTGAGTAGGTCCCAAATAGAGCGGCATACTACGGCGAATTCGTCGCGGCGCTGTCCAGTTAACACGTATATATACCAAGGTTGTGTGTTCATCGCCGATGGCGCCCATAGTCCCGCTTCAATTACCCGTTTGACAATTTCTGGTGGTACTGGCTGTGGGTCAAATTTGCGAACGCTTCGGCGCGACTTGATAATGTTGTAGAAATACTTCAAGTTGTCGTTCATAAGAGAAACTCTCCAAAACGTGAGATAGACTGTGAATTCTAACCTGATAACGCGAGCTAGTGATAATATTTCAAGTCCGCGAGCGCGAGTAGCGGCGATTGTGCAAACTCGGTGGTGATTTATGGCGGAGAATCTGTTAACTATCAGCGATTTATCCGACAACGAACTTAGATTCGTAATTGAAACTGCTCGCAAACTTGAACCATGTTTATGCGGTCTTTACGCCGCACCGAACGATGCGCCTTTCCGAAAAGTGTTAAAAGGCGTTATGGTTCACCTTGCATTTCTTGAACCTTCGACTCGCACACGCATTTCCTTCGAAACCGCGGCGAAGCTGCTCGGTGCAACTACAATATCGTTCACCAACTCCGATTTGAGCATTGTCAAAGGTGAATCACTCGAAGATACGGCGCACACGCTTCTCGCAATGTCGCCGCATGTAATCGTAATACGTCATCCCCATGCAGGTTCAGCACATAGACTAGCAAACTACCTTCCGATACCGGTGGTTAACGGCGGAGATGGGCGCGGTCATCATCCAACGCAAGCGCTTCTCGACGCGGCAACAATTCACGCGGAAAAACCAATATTCGACGACACTAAAAAGCTCAACGTAGCGGTAGTTGGGGATATTCTAAATTCGCGCGTTGCGCGTAGTAACGCAGAGTTGTGGACGCGACTCGGTCATCGAGTTACGCTAGTTGCTCCCAATCCGTTTCTTCCTAAGGCTACCCCATATTCACGTGTCGAACTAGCGTGTGATTTCGACGCAATCTTACCCACATTAGACGCGGTTGTTATGTTGCGTATGCAGAAAGAGAGACATGAAGAGGGAGCGATCGGAACAGCGAGTTTAATCTTTCAATATGCGCTCAATATTAAGCGTCTAGCGCTGCTAAAGTCCGATGCTCTGATTCTCCATCCGGGACCATGCAATCGCGGAGTAGAGATAGACGATTCTGTTTACAACGATTCACGTTGTCGTGTTCGCGAACAGGTCAGATTCGGTGTAGCGGTTAGAATGGTTGTGCTTGCTATGTTTGCGCGAAGACAAGATCGGTTAACAGATGTGTTGGCTTCAATAGAGTAGTAGCCTGAAGCACGAACCGTTTTCGATAGTTTCATTTTTTCGTCGAGTACGCGCTTTCTGTTCGTGCGCATAGTCACAAATAAATGTTTTCAATTCCGCAGTTACACACTTGACAAAGAATTGTTCGTGAGTTATATTGTACTAGCGTATTAGTACACCGACTAACTAGTACGATGGTTCTTTGGTTTTCGCTTTTTTTTGAGCCGTAGAATGTGTTTGCGGCTTTGTAAAGGTGGAGATTGCGATGTTCAAGCGTGCATATCAAATTGTTCTCGGAGTGTACACAGTGTTGCTTATAGCCAAGGCGTTAAGCATTTCTATTGCTAAAGTTCACGGTTTCATGAGCTTAGGATTCGGCAAGATGATTTTAGCCCTTGTTCACAATACAAGCGCAGTGATCAGCTCGTATGCATCGACGATATTCTGATATTCAAGACATTTGATTTTGCATCGATTGGAGGACATATGAACAAGTGGGAGTATATGAGGATTCAAAGCAATATCGACGCGGTGAAGTCGGTAGATGAAACGGTCGATCAGCTTGGCAGAGATGGCTGGGAGCTCGTGAGTGTTGTGTGTACAACCAACCATATAAATTTCGTTTCATACATACATATGTGGTTCAAGCGACCGTTACGTTAAATTGTATTAGACCGGTTATACGAATCGGCGAGGAGATCTAAATGGCTAGAAAACTGGAACTGGACTTAGACGGTTGGCAAGCGATGGATGTGCAAGTGAAGGAAGTTATCCGAGACTGTATCAATAAAGGGAAAGTGAAACATGGTGATAGATATCCTACGTTACGCGAGTTGAACAGAAAGGAATTCTCGGTAAATTTCAAGTTGTTGTCTACGCAGCAACTCACTCACGACCCTTTGTAAGCATTGTGACTAGTACACCAGATTATGTTGTTGAAGAATTGATGCGTTTGCGCGATTCAGCGATCGCGGGCGATAGAGTAAAATAGCGAAGGAGGATGGGATTGGATTTTCCAAGCATTTCAATCAATACGGATAGTGAAGTTCCTATCTATATTCAGGTCAAGAACCAGATACGCCTTCTTATTGAAAACGGCAAGGTTCTACCCGGAACGCAGTTGCCGACAGTGCGCGACCTTGCTATCCATCTTCAGATTAATGCAAACACAGTAAGCCGCGTTTATTCGGATCTTGAACGGGAAGGCTATATCGCACGGAGACGCGGGATTGGGACGTTTGCGGTTGATCAACGTGAAGGTGTAAATAAAGATATTCCGGGTAGAGCGAGTCTCGTTGAAACGATTAAACAGTTAAGAGCGCTTGGGTATTCGTCGAGGCAGATTCTTGAAATGACGGCTCAAACGCTTACCGAAATAGGAAACTAGGCGACGGAATTCGCCTTGTTAGTGATAATTCTTAGGTTTGATTGCCTTTGGCTTTGGACATGATGTCAGTATTGTGCTTAAGGAGTGGTTTTTGATGCCAGTAATTCCAGTTGTGGCAAGTGCTAGTTATAAGTATTCGACTCGCGCGAGCGAAAATTCTAAGGTTCATCCGATCGCCGGATTGTGGTTCTCAGTGTTCTTGATTCTTGCAATAGGATCGTTGACATTCGGTGTTTATCAAGGCGAAGAGTTTGATAACAATTTGCTTGCCTGGATGTTTTTCAGTCTTTTCTTTGTCCTGCTTTTGGTTGCACTTTTCTTTATCACATGTTTGAAAGTTGCCGACCATTGGGACAGAGTAGTTGTGTTGCGATTTGGTAGGTTCAAAATCGTTCATCAGCCTGGTATTTTCTGGCTGACACCGTTTGTCGATACAGTTGCCAAATGGATAGACACACGCGTAATGACTACGGACCTGCTAGCAGAAGAAACATTGACCCGCGACACCGTCCCAGTCGATGTTGACGCTGTAATGTTTTGGTTAGTTTATGATCCGAAGAAAGCAGCTCTCGAAGTAGAGAACTTCGAAGCGGCAGTCAGTTGGGCAGCGCAAACCGCGCTTCGCGATCTCATCGGCAAGACGCAGCTAGCGGAGCTTTTAACAGGGCGCGACACACTCGATAAGCAGCTTCAAGAGATTATTGACGAACGAACGGAGCCGTGGGGTGTAAGCGTTAGAAGCGTCGAGATCCGCGAAATTCGAATACCGCGCGAGTTACAGGATGCGATGAGCCGTCAGGCACAGGCTGAGCGCGAACGTCAAGCTCGCGTAATCCTCGGTGAGAGCGAGGTGCAAATCGCAAAGTCATTTGCCGAAGCCTCTCAAGAATACATCGACAATCCCACTGCGCTTCACTTACGTGCTATGAACATGTTGTTTGAAGGCTTGAAGGAGAAGGGTAGTTTAATGATCGTGCCGTCGAGCGCAATCGATAGCATGAATCTTGGCGGACTTATTGGTATGGGCGCACTAGGAGGTATAAAGCCGCCGACAGAGTAATGGCTGAAAATTTCGATTTAAAAAAACAATCTTTGTCGATTCAGGTTCACAGGCGGGGAAACCCGCCTTTTTTTATGTGCAGTTTATCTAATGACATTCATCCACATGTCTAACTCGTCACTGAAGTCGCTGCGAGTAAGCGCTCAACTACGTGGACGTATACATGCAATTTGAACCATAGCATCGCCGTATCGATCGTCGAATGTACGTTTTTCGCCGGAGTCTCCACAAAAAGACTCATAATTTCTATTCGAGTTGAACGGGGGATCGATATACATCAAATCGACGCATTCAGATTGGAAATGCTTTAGTATCTCAAGGCAATCTCCGCGGTAAATGGTATATGGATCGAATGAGATCGGTTCCAATTCGGGTGGTCGGGTAGACACATAGTGATTTCAACATTAATCAAGGATCTTACTAATCAATCGATTTTTAATCTACCGCTGTCGCGGATGACGTCCTTACTATCGCTTATTATGATTGTAGGTTCTATTGAGTTGTCGTTATCTAACAAGTACCCAACCGCAAATCGGTACATCGCACTCATAAGCCGCAGCAGAAGCGTCTCGTAACTCACTGATTCTCTTTTTTCCGGGCGATGTCACGATAATCAATGCCGAAACATCTCTTACTTGCGAGCTGAAGACGGCGTTAACACCCGTCCCCTTAAACGCAATGAGCCGATCATTAGCTATAGATGAATCGAAACCAACCGATTCAAGACTATCTAGCAGAATTCCGCGTATATTTTCCGCCGAGTCTTTGCAACCCGTAGTTACTATTCCAATGCCGTTATCAGTGACGTTCATAAGCTTCAGGAGCTTCGATCCCAACCTAACAAGCAAGCTTCTGTTGCCCTTAACTTCATTTACAGAAACGGTAGCTAGAACGTTTGCTTTCATTTTGAAAATCAAGTCTTCTTCGTGGCTCACGGATTTGTCGAAGGAGCTTTGTGCGAATAGGATTGCAAGCGTGAAGAACAGCCCAACCGCAATCGAGAAGAAAGCGGCGAAGAGAAGTCTCGGTACGACAGGATAAGGCAAACTCGTAGCGGGATCGAGCAGTGAAATTGATGATTCTTCTGATATCGCTTGCAGGTTTGCCATTTGAA
This sequence comes from uncultured Planctomycetia bacterium, assembly GCA_964602075.1. Classification (GTDB taxonomy): domain Bacteria; phylum 4484-113; class 4484-113; order JAGGVC01; family JAGGVC01; genus JAGGVC01. Next base: position 26 of record CAZRQJ010000130.1, on the reverse strand, counting down.
GTTGGACATAAAGCTGCGAGAGTGTT
>CAZRQJ010000129.1:0-6274 GCA_964602075.1 uncultured Planctomycetia bacterium | reverse complement strand
GCACAAGAGCGAAAACAAGGATCTATTGTCGTTCATAAAGTCACCTAAGAAGTTTTATGTTATCACGACTTCAGTTCGTGCGCAACGCGTTTCAGTCTGGTAACATTACGCTTTAGCGAATTCCTCATTCGTTCTGGAGATGAATATGTGCCATTCATTTGTAGAAATTCACTTGAAACATATAATCATATTTATGGCTCTTTTTGTTATTGCTTTCGTCGCGATATTGATTTGTCCGTCTTACGCGACAGACACCGACTATCCCGAAGGAAAAATTAAACTCTTCGGCAAGAGATATTCGCTCGCGCTTAGCGCAAGTTACGGCGACCCGCTTAGTTCGATTTTCAAAGACGAATATGGCGACAGCGGAATCGGGTTCGGCATCAGACTCTTCAGACCCGAAATGGACACAGGATGGAAGTTCGGTCCAAGCACAACCTTCAGAGTTTATGAAGATAATGATAATGAAGCCGTAATTATTGGTCTTGGAGCTAGCGCACAGTACAACTTTGTAAACCCAAAAGAAAAATCGACTGTGCCTTTTTTTGCGGTAAGCGCTGGTCCGTATTACGTCAACCTCACCGATTATAAGAGCGATATTGTCGCTGGCGGAGGCGCATCGCTCGGTGTTGAATTTAACGATACCGTCAAACTTTCCATAAATTACGAACTGATAGACGACGTCAACGGCTATGACCCGTCTATATGGACCGTTGGTGTTGTCGTTAAAGTTTGGTAGCGCTTCAGGAAAATACGCGAATCGCAATCGAGAAGACAATCTTTTTTCATTTAACATAAACCGCACGCTTTTGGTGTAATATAACATCGTGCCGGAGTACATATTGAGATACGGCAAGGGGGACGTTACTCTATCGATTCCCCCAGGAATTGAAGTGCAGACTTTGAAGCCTAGAACGCTTCCAGCGCTTGATAACCCGCGAAACGAAATACTGCGTACGCTTCGCAATCCCATAGGCACAAAACCTTTACGCGATGTAGCGCGCGGCAAAAAGAAAATCTGTCTGATTGTCAGCGACAACACACGTAAATGCCGTTATTCTGAAACTTTGCCGATATTAATCGAAGAGATGATAAAGGGTGGAGGAGTGCTGCCGCGAGAGATTACAGTTCTTATTGCAACTGGCTCGCATCGCTTCATGACCGACGCCGAGTTGAAAGAACATCTCGGCGACAAGATAGTCAAAGGTTTCAATGTTGTTCAGCACGACGGCAGCAACTCCGATTCGATGAGGCGAGCGGGAAAGACTAAGCGTGGAACTGTTCTTTTCTTCAATCCTTTGGCGGCTGATTCCGATTTGATTTTGATTGCCGGAAGCATTACATATCACTACTTTGCCGGTTTCACAGGCGGCAGAAAAATGGTGTTCCCCGGAGTCGCAGCCAAAGAAAGCATAATCAAAAACCATTCGCTCTCAATAGACCCACAAACGGGCGATTTCCACGAGCGCGTGAAACCAGGCAGTTTGCTAGACAATCCGGTTCATGAAGATATGATGGACGCAGCGGGAGAATTGCGACCGGATTTCCTTATGGACGTTGTTCTAAACCAAGACGGAGAACTTGCCGCGGTTTTCGCGGGCGACTTCAGTTATGCACATAGGTATGGATGTCAGTTTGTCGAAGATTATTTCGGCTATATTGTGGATGGAGTAAAGTTGAAACCCGCCGATTTGATTGTCGCAAGCGCAGGCGGTTACCCGCGTGACATCAGCTTTTATCAGGTTCACAAATCTCTCGTAAACGCTTCAAACTTGTTAAAACCTGAAGGCGGAACGCTCGTTCTCTTGGCGGAATGCATCGAAGGCATGGGACATCCCGGTTTCGAGCAATGGAAGGGACTAAAATCGTCTTCTGAAATAAAACTTAAATTAAAATACAACTATGCGGCTGTTGGACATCTCGTTTTGTCCCTTCGCAAGCGCACCGAGGCTCATAAAATCTATCTAGTTAGCTCGCTTCCAGACAATGAAGTCTCCGCATGGGGAATGATACCGGCAAGAACAATGTCGCAAGCGTTGGGCATGGTGTTTTCTAAACTAAGATCGCCATTCCCGCCATTGTTGCTAATGCCGCACGCTAGTCTGACAACTCCTATAAGCGCGCAGGAACGCGTCGGCATTAACTCAAAAGAGATGCAATCCTATTTCGACAAGGGCACCGGTGACATTACCGACGAACCCGAAATCAATGATAACAGTGAAAGAAGCGCGCTCACAAAGAAATTGTTCGGGTAGCAAAAGTATAGAGTCATCAGTTTAGTTGTTAAATAATGTAAAACACTGCAATTTATCGTAACATCTATTGCAATTATTCATTTTGTGTATTTCAATAACGATGTTGGGTAATTTATTTTTTTAGTGCATCACCCCCTAGGGTCTTCTGTGCGGGAGGACCCTTTTTTTTGGATGATCAAACTCACAGGACAGATAAGGAGAAAAACATCTCTACTCTGCTCTAGCTCAAAAAACTATTCGTTTTCAACGAAATCTTCGTCGTCGTATAGAAGATGGTTTATCAAGTTACAGTATGCCAAAAAAGTTCGTTGAGTCCGTCCAGAATATTTACCGAAGATCTTTGCCTGTTCATCGTCTGGCGATGCATGCCGAAGAGCGCGATAAAAGGTGATTTCATATATGTTTTTTTGAGTCGATATGCCTTTCATCGTCGCTGCGGCACTCGATCTGCCGACAGAAAACCCCTTGTTTGAGCAAAAACTGACGGATTTTAATCTTGTTCAACCTTTCATATGCGGCTCGACTTAAAGCGATTCGAGAAGACTTCCAAAACGGCTTGCGGTTTCTACGCGTTTTGCGTAATTGATAGCGTAGCTTCTATTCTCTTTTTTCCGTCAACGCGCTCCGCGTAAGAAACGCGTCCTGAATTAGTTTCGCACCCGATTTCGATAGGATTCCTACCTGATTACAGTACGCTGTCCACCTGATCAACGAAAAGCATCGCCGCGTAAGTAAGTTTAGACCGATACCACAGATTTCCATCGATTTCACTCTCGTTTTCGTTGTAGCAAGTTTTTTTGTCAATAACCCAAGAAGCAAATCACGGCGCATCGTGGTGTGCTCGAAAGGAAAATGTATGCAGAAATTACAATCACAGGAGCGAACGCAACAATATACGCAACCGTTATAACGAACGTGTCTTTTCCGTCGTTTGCCATAGTCGCTACTGCGGATAAGCTTTTGAACCGAGCCAGTAACGAGCCTGCCGCCTTTTCTCTTGAATTAATTGAATCGTCGGCGGATTCGCGCAAAGCAATACCGATCTGTTTTGTTTTATCAGTTCTTTGAACGTCATCAAGCATAGTCAAGAGCGTTTGAATATACTTATCTCTACCGAATTCTAAAGACGCTTTAGAATCGCATTCATATTCGCACATCAAATCGACGCTTTTAACTATGCGGTGAAGAGGCAGGTTGAACATATTCAGCCTTAATAGCATTCTAAAAAACAGTTTAATTAGATTGTGTTTAAGTCTGTAATGCGTGTATTCGTGAATCAGAGCAAGTTCGCGCTCTGATGTATGGATGTTGGGCGAGAGGGCTATGAACGGACGAAAAATTCCGAACAACGCGGAAAACGCAATTTTATCTGTGACAATAACAGGCAGACTCTTAAAACGGTCGGCAATTCGATTCGCGTTCAACGCTGGTGAAGCCCCCAACTGAAAAAACAAATAACTTGTGAATAGCGAGAGAATTAACCCAACCCAGCCGGCGATAATTATCCCCATCTCACCGGGACCGGTCATTAACGCCATAAAATAACTCGTAGTCATAACTATCAATCCCGTTTTTGACAGAATCGCCATCGCAACGGTTATTGACAGCGCGAATATAAAAGCGACAGTATGCACTGCGGTAATAAATCTGATTTTTAATGTGCTTGGAATAAATATTACCAAACGCATAGCTACCAAACTGGTCAGCGATGTGAACGCCGCCTGTAACAAATAAAACAGCGCCACCGATTTTACAACGAGTTCTAACACAAGCCAATTATAGCTTCATAAATTTTGTTTACTAATAACCATCTAATCCAGAATGAGCTTTATCTTGTCTATTTCTGAACGCTTCACTGCTAAAAGCAACAATTTCTTGGTTAGCAAACTCCATTTCCATACCTACCTCCCTGAAACAATCGGCTTATCTGAACTACGCTATAAACATTAACGATTTTTCCACCGAAAAATCCGTGAACATAAAAAAAACTGTATTACTAAACGCAAGTCTAGCTATTATCAGCAGTTAGTGCTAAATTCACCTAGCGCGCTTGAGTTGCGTATGTTTTATCACAAACGAGGTGAATTTTCAACTGCAAAAAGCTCTATGCGGGTAGCATATCGCACCGCGTGATGGCTTACTGCGCGGTCTGGTTTAAGAATGGAAGGTTTTATAGAAATACGCGGCGCACGCGTACACAATTTGAAGAATATTGACGTGCTGATACCGCGTGGTAGATTCGTCGTTTTCACGGGCGTATCGGGGAGCGGTAAGAGCTCGCTCGCGTTCGATACGATTTACGCGGAAGGGCAGCGTCGTTACCTTGAATCGTTATCAAGTTATGCGCGCCAGTTTCTAGGACAATTCGACAAGCCGGATATAGACAATATCAGCGGTCTATCGCCTGCTATAGCTATAGAGCAGAAAAGCGCGAGCCACAATCCGCGTTCAACTGTCGGAACGGTAACCGAAATCTACGACTATATGCGCGTTTTGTGGGCGCGTGTCGGTCGCCAGCACTGCTATAAATGCGGTGCGCCTGTCAGCGAGCAGAGCATAGACCAGATGGTTGATAACGTGATGCACCTGCCGCCAGAATCGCGAGTATTGATACTTGCGCCTGCAGTTACTGGCAGGAAAGGCGAGTATTCGGATTTGCTTGATGAAGCGCGGCGCGACGGATTCGCCCGTGTGCGTATAGACGGAGCGGTTCATTCGCTGCTCGAAGAAATCAAACTTACAAAAACACGAAAGCACGATATTGAAATCGTTGTTGACAGGTTGAAAATCGAACCGGGCATTGAAACGCGCTTGACTGAAAGCATTGAATCAGCGCTCCGACGCTCGGATGGGCAGTTTATTCTGCACAAAGTTGACACTGGAGAAGATGTACGCTTCAGCGAGATGCGCGCGTGCATTCCCTGTGGTATTAGTTATCAAGAACTCTCGCCGAACCACTTCAGTTTTAACAGTCCATACGGAATGTGTCCCGAATGCGACGGTCTTGGCGTTCTTTTGAAAGTTGACGAAGACTTGATTGTGCCCGACGATACTCTGACCGTAACGCAAGGCGCGATCAAACTGTTTAGCGAAACAGCTGGATTCAGCGAAGGCTGGCGGAAGTTTCTCGAAGCGTTCGTTGAAACATACGGCGGACGAATCAATCAGCCGTGGAGCGCTTTACCCGAAAAGGCGAAAGAAGCGATACTGCGTGGTGGCAACTTCAAATGGCGCGGTAAAAACCGCCATTTTGAAGGATTTGCAAATCAGATAGAAAGACTAGCGACGCAGACCCAATCCGAAGGTATGCGCAATTACTATATGGCGTTTATGTCGAAAAAGCCGTGCCCGAAATGCGAAGGCAGGAAGCTCAAACCCGAATCGCTTGCTGTAAAGGTAGGCAATACATCGGTTGACGCGGTAGTCGCGATGGACATCAGCGCGGCGGCGCACTATTTCCGCACGCTCGAATTGACAGACCGCGAGCGAGAAATCGCGCATGAACTGTTGAAAGAAATAAACGAACGGCTGGGTTTTCTCGAAAACGTCGGCTTGCACTATCTAACACTTGACCGCAGCGCACCCACGCTATCAGGCGGAGAATCCCAGCGAATACGCCTCGCGAGCCAGATAGGCAGCGGACTAGTCGGCGTTCTATACATACTCGACGAACCGTCGATCGGTCTGCACCAGCGTGACAACCGCAGGCTAATCGAGTCGCTAATCGGTTTGCGCAATCTTGGAAACACGGTGATCGTCGTCGAGCACGATGAAGAGACTATGCGGTGCGCGGACACGATTTTCGACTTCGGACCAGGCGCCGGTGTACACGGCGGAAATATTGTCTCAATCGGTAACGCTAAAGAACTGGGGAAAGACAAATCAAGCCTGACAGGACTTTATCTAACCGGCGAACTCGAAATACCGATGCAGACAACCCGTCGTGAAACCAATGGTAAAGCGATTTCGATATACGGCGCGTGTGCGAACAACCTCAAACGGATTGATGTAACTATCCC
>CAZRQJ010000128.1:0-6416 GCA_964602075.1 uncultured Planctomycetia bacterium | reverse complement strand
ATTGACAGGTAATGAAGCGAATCCGCACCTATAAACTCACAAATCTCCTCTTCAGTTCTGTGTGCCGCTATAAGCTCTTGACGCGTACCGAAATCTACACCATAGTAACAAGGATGTCGAATCGCGCTGCTCGAAAGTCTTACATGAACCTCGCTGACGCCTCCAACTTCTCGCAATAATCTCACGATTTTTTTCATAGTGCTGCCACGGACAATGCTGTCGTCAACCAAAACGACTCGCTTACCTTCAAGAACTTCAGTCAATGGGTTAAGTTTCATGCGTACGCCGATATCGCGAAAGACTTGAAGCGGCTCGATGAATGTTCTGCCAACATAACGATTCTTCACGAATCCTTCCGCAAATTTTATGCCGCTTGCGTCTGCATAACCAATTGCGGCAGGAGTACCGCTGTCAGGTACTCCGATAACCCAATCCGCCTTCACCGGCGCTTCTATTGCTAGTTCGCGTCCCATTTTAATACGTATTTTGTACAGGAGTTTCCCACTTAACTGGCTGTCAGGGCGGCTGAAATAAAAGAATTCAAACATACAGAATTTTGGATCAACTTCTTCGGGTAGTCTCAAACTCTTGACGCCGCTTTTATTGACAATGATTATTTCGCCGGGTTCTACTTCACGCAAGAATTCGGCTCCAATTAAGGGAAACGCTGCCGATTCGCTTGCAAAACACGCGTTATCGTCCCGCATTCCAAAGCACAATGGGCGGAAGCCATGAGGATCTCTGACGGCTATAAGCTCATTATTCGTTAAAATTACGAGACTATATGCGCCATTGAACATAGGTATCGTTTCCAAGAGCGCATCTTCGATAGATTTGTCTTTGTAGGATTCCTGAATCAAATGCGCCATTAAGATCGTATCGGTAGTGGCTCCGGGTTGAATATTCTTGTTTGAGAGTTCTTCCGCTAACTCTCTGGTGTTAATCAGATTTCCGTTGTGCGCAACCGCTAAATGCTTGCCTGGTATTTGATCTAGGACTACGGGTTGTGCGTTTTCAATTTTGGAGTCGCCGGTTGTGGAATAGCGATTGTGGCCAATTGCAGCAACACCTTTTAATATTCGTAACTGACGCTCGTTAAATACATGGCTTACGAGTCCCATTTCTTTGTAACCGACAATCCATTCTGGATTAGCAACGGCTATACCGCTAGATTCCTGCCCGCGATGTTGCATACTGAACAGAGCAAAAAAGGTCATCCTGCTAACGTCAAGTTCTGGCCCGAAAATACCGAAAACCGCGCAGTTTTCACCGATTCGTTCGGAATCATCTGAATAGCTATCAAATTCGAGAGGCATTTACTCTCCGAAGGACAAGTTTTAGAAACGCAATTATATCGCGTACGTGAGGCTTTACAAAGAAAGCAAACTCAAAGAACGTTTTGGGAACATGCTTTTGAAGAAAATGTCAGACAACCGCTATAATTACCAAGTGTGACGGATATTCCGTTTCGGAGTGTGAACTAAAATGCTGTTATCTTCGTCATTATCGCGAAGTATGGTTAACAATCATAATTTGCGTGTTGCATTTGTATGTACTTTTGTTGTGGTGTTATCGGTGACATTTTACTTGTTACCGATTGCGCGCGTCAGTGCACAGCAGCAAATTGATATAGAAGAAACCGGTATTTCTGATAGCGGACCTTATCCAAATGATGAGTTTAGAGCACTGGCATTATCTCAATTAGACACGATTGCGTTTATGTGCAACCACTTTGCTTCAAAACACGGCGAATATCCTCGCGATTTGTACGCATTGCAAGCAAGCGAGTTTTGGGTAGCTGAAATCGACAACATCATATCAGGACAGCCAATTCAGCAGATAGAGTTTACTCCATCAGACGGAGATTATTTACGAGACCCGGTTGGATCGGCGATACAACAATCTTCAGGCTCCATCCCTAGACAATCTCCAAACCTGCCGCAAGGAGGGATGGGAACAGACGGTTCAGGGCAGGGGGTGAATCAACAGGGTAACAATCAACAAAACAACGCGTTTACATACGTGTCAATTATTCCCCCTCGTCTTGACGCATCTCGGATTGGCGCAATCGAACCCGGTAACGTCTTGTACTATAAGGTCAGCGACAGCGCGCTGCAATTGATTATGTGGATGAATAACGATGTTTTCGTGGATTATTTTCAAACTTCGCCTTTGGAGAATGACGTCATTCGATACAATTTAGTGAGGGAGTTAAACCCAACCGATAGATCTATTTTAGCAATGGCGATACTTATAGAAGAAGTTATTCCGCGCAATTTTAGCTACTGGCAGTTTTACACGGGACAGGATCCATTGCTGCCTATGGACATACCAAAACTCAAGTGGGAGCAGCGCGCTCCAATGTATAAAGCGCTTCGCATTCGACCGATTAATGCAATGCTTCGTGCGCCAATCGAGCTGGTTAAAGAGTACCGCTTGGGTATGGTTGCCGATTTCGGTGATGGAGCGGTACAGCCCGTTTACTGTCTGCATGGAAACCGCTTGAGAACATTAAGGGAGTTGACGGATCCTAGATATCTCAATGAACATGCTGAAGAAATCGTCAAACGCGAGAGGTTGTTCTTTGGTAGCTAGAGTAAAACACTTCAAGTTTTTTCAACGGGGTTGTATTTCGCTGAATTGCGCCCTTTTTATAATTTTATCTGCATTTATCGCCATGGCAAGTTCTTGTAGTTCTGACAACTCGCCATTCGATGTTTTAAGCGGAACTAAATCGGTTTACGCTGATACGCTTGCGCGACCAATACGGGTGCTCTTAGCGCAAGGGAGCGGAGTTTCGTTGCAGGGGCTGGGTAGGGCAGCGGTTTACAGTTCGACTGGCGCAAAAGTATCCGACATCGCTTCAGGGACTCTGCAATTTAAGTATCGTTCAGGCAAAGTAGAGTTTAACGGTTTACAGAGCTCGGAATTCACCATACAAGCAAATGAAGGGTATCTGGGTGCCATCGGGGACACATTTCGTGGAAAAATGCGTGTTGTTTCAACGACTAAAGACATATTGCTTATCAATGTGATTGATGTTGACGAATATTTACGCGGCGTTGTGCCGGCTGAAATGCCCTATACTTGGAATCTAGAAGCTCTAAAGGCACAAGCCGTTGCAGCTCGAACTTATGCAGCACAAAGGATGACTGCTAAGGAGAAAAATCAATGGGATGTGGTTGCCACTACTGCCGATCAGGTGTATAGAGGCGTTAAATATGAAAAAAGTGAAACTGACACCGCAATAAGGGAAACTTCTGGTGAAGTGATCATCTTCGAAGGTGCTCCAATAATCGCTTACTACCACTCGGATTCTGGAGGACACACGAAAGAAGGGAGCGCTCCATATCTCAAACCAGTAATAAGTCCTGCGCCTGACTCGCCTTACTCCAAGTGGGAGTTATCATGGTCCCTGACTGAATTTCGTAAATTGCTCGATGCTGCTGGTAAACCCGATGGTAGCATTCTAGACATAGACGCGACTTACGACCCTTACGGGCGATGCCAGTCCGTAACGTTTTCGACTACAAAAAACTCGTTCAGTATGACGGCACACGAGTTTAGGAAGATGGTAGGCGTGATGACGGTCAGAAGCACTAAGTTTCAGCTTGTACTCGTCGGCGGGGTCGAATGGAACAAGGAAGTTAAGTACGAAACGAACACAAAAGTATCGCTCGTTTCTTCGAGGAAAGATCGTGTCGAGAAAGCGGGTAAGTTGTTTATTGCGAATAAGAACAAACAGAAACCTATAAAAAGTTCGGTGTCGGTAGCCGGAAAGCAGACAACTCCGACTATGATTGAGATTAAGGGTAGCGGATTCGGACACGGCACCGGATTAAGCCAATGGGGCGCAAAGTACATGGCTGACAACGGCTCAAAATATAGAGATATTTTGCTTCACTATTACACTGGGGTCGAGGTTGTCCAGTTGGTTAGCGTTGTGGGTGAGTCAATCGAGTACACAAACGAATAAGCCGACGACCGGAGTTGAACCGGTGACCGACTGATTACGAATCAGTTGCTCTGCCTCTGAGCTACGTCGGCTTGAACCTGAAATGCTATTAGATTTTACCAAGCTAGTCAAGTTATTATACATCTATAACAGCTTATCAAAACCAGCGTTTGTTTTGGTTGTCGAGTGATTGCATTTTGGAACTTGACTAATTACCCTCAATATCGAGTTTGACAATCACTACATTCGTTTTTCTTTTATCGAACCCATTTTCGTAAAAGAATTTCCTAATCGAACGAATAAACCGTGCGTCAGGAACCGCGATGTAAAACTCAATCGGCAGTTTCGTCTCCTTGTCGTACCTGTTTGCATAGTCAAGGAGCCGCGTTCCTGTTTCGATGTTCTCGAAATCTGTCTTAACCAATACCGCTCCTAGAACGAGGATGCCGTGAGTATTTCGTGCGATCAAATCGGGATGATGTTGCCCTTTTTGCGTTGGTTCTGGAAGTGAGTAAGGATTTGGGGTCAAGAGGTGTGTGACTTCATAGTTCAAACTTAATAGGTACTCGGCAAGCGCATTTGCCAACTTTGGAAGAAGCGTCGAGTCGTCAACAGAAGTGTTAAGTTGACTCATAAGTCGATTATTACTACTGGACGCTTATAATTGTATAGTCTTTTGTTCCAGCACTTGTTTCTATTTGTCCATTTGTGATGAGTTGAATAATCAAATCCGCTGCTACGCCCTTCACCGCTTGAATTTCGGTTTTCTTTTTAAATTTTACATAGAATAAGCTGTTCACATCCATTCCTTCTGTGCATTCAAGATCAATAGAGGTTTTATGTTCCCAGATAAAAAGGCATAAAAATACAGATTCAAGAAGTTCAATACGCAGACTCGCTAAAATACGGTTTCCCGCTTCGTCTTCAAAATTCCAGTAGCCGTGCGCTATTTGCTTGTGGAGTTTATCGAGGCTTATATACTCCTTGAGGAGGATATCGAACAAACAACACCTCACAAGATGAGATAAGGGAGACGTACCTATTATAAACATATTTTTTACACAGGCAATATATTGTTAACAATTGTTCACAATATACTAATACTTGCTATAATGAACCGTCATGATTACTAGGGCTTTTTTGATGGCGGCAGCGTTTGTTGTGGTTTTTCCGCTAATGGCGGCATCGCAGACCGTTTTGGACGGTTACTTTCCTTTAGCGAATGACGTATACGCGTTTACGGCAGAGGGCGGGGACAACGGTTTCGTTGTCGGGTGTGAGCTAGGTAGCGACGTGCGTGTGTATGTAAGTAATAATTATATTGATATAGAAGAATATTCAGCAATTGAACAGCTTAAATTGTTAGGTTGCAACGACACGCCATCACTCGTCACGGCGGGATTTAGCGCAGGCGGTACTCCGACTGCATTATTGCTCGGTATTTCAAACGATCCGGAGAGTTGGCCAACGTTTCATCAGTTGATTTTCGGCAAAGACAAAATAACACTAACCTCATATTCAACAAGTTTGATCGCAGGCGTTTTCGATGAACCGGGTGCGTGGGCAGAGTTGTGTCCGTTTTTTTCCAGACAGGAGACACTCAACGGGTTCAGCGGGTTATATCAAACGTCATACATGTACTCTAGACCGGATGGCACATTCGCTGGATTTATCTGGCGTGATAACGGAGTTTGGCTCGTCACATTCGCTGATGCAAAAATCGTCGTCGACCGCGTTTATGCGCCAGAAGAAGGCAATCATCTTGCGCCGATTTGGAACGTGTCTTGTTCGCGAGCGGGAAAGGTCGCTGCTATTGTGAGCGAAATTTTGTCGAGTAAAGAGGAAGCGCAGTCTGGAGAGAGCGTTCCTGTATTTGAAGAATCAGACTCGGAAATGATAGATCCAGTATCTTCACAATCCGAATTCGAGCGCTCCGATGACTCGTTGAGCGCTAGCGAAGATGAAGCGGTCCCAGTTGTCGAGGAATCAACCAACGCACAAAACGAAGAGGATGAACTGGAGGAACCGATTGAGCCTGAATCGGAAGAAGAAGCGATTCTTCCAAACGATAGCAATTCAAACGAAAGCCAAGAGGATGCAAATGACGGCGACACAACATTGGAAGAGACAGCAACCGAAACTCCGATTTTGACAATTCCTGTTCAGACACCTGCATCAGTAAAACCCGAGTCAAAACTCGTGCTTGTATCGAATTATAATGGAAAAACTTGGGCAATTAACGTTGCGGAATTGAAACAACCGCTTTCTTTGTCGCTTGGGCTCGCGGTGGATGGACGCCCGTTCGTATTTTGGACTTATTTGAATCCTGATAAAGCAAAAACCGTTCAGTATTGGGGGCTGAAACATACGGATCCAACAAAGATTGTACCTTTCACAGTTAAGACTTCGGATAAGTCCGCACCATCACATGCAGCAATGCGAACACTCGGATTGCCAGCAT
>CAZRQJ010000127.1:2209-6515 GCA_964602075.1 uncultured Planctomycetia bacterium | reverse complement strand
AACCGCCTCGAAACGTGCGCTCGCCGTCGATGTAGGCGTTGAAACGCTTCTTGTGAATCGCCGTGTCGGAATTTACATCCCAGTCCCACACCTCGCCGTGTTGAATCCCCGCCGTGATATCGCCGAACTCGACGTAGTGATCGAACTCGGTGAGCATTCCCCGTTCCGTCCAGTAGTCGAGGTTTATTTGCGTCACGAGAGGTCCGAGATAAATGCTTGGGTAGTAAAAGACACGCAAACCATCGTCGCCGTTGAACCCGATAGTCGGTAAGCTGCTTTTGAACAGACCGGGATGCTTAACGAAACTGTAGCGATAGTCGGGCCAATACATAACACGAAAGCCTTCAACGTATGCGCTTGCTTTTTTCATCGCTATGTATTCGCCGCTCTTGAATTCGACTTCTTTCAACTGAAACCACATGTCCGTGTCGTCGAACGGGTATGTCGAAATGCGAGCCTGATTAAGTTTAATTAAAGTTTCATTGCCCGCCGACTCGATTGTCATATCGCCGTCGAGTATGAACAGGTGGGACGGCGGCAGGTCAAGATCGGGTTCGAAATCGATTTCTACGCTTCCGTAAACATCTGTGAGCAAGCCTGTTTTAGCGCGTGTGTCGTATTCAAGCGCATTCCCCGAAAATTGTGCGCCGGAGTCCGGCATTTCGACTACAACTCGCCCGGTACATTTGATTTTTCCGTCCGCGCGAGTGTAAACAAGTTTATTCGCTGTGACTACTATTTTGCCATCTGGCAAAAGGTTCGGGCTTTCAAAGACGACGTTTCCGCTTGCAATTACCGTTCCGTCGGGAAGATACTCAAATTTGTCTGCGGAAAGCTTGCCGGGAACCGGTGTGTGTATTTCCGTCGCTTCGCCAACTGGCGATTCGATTTTTGTTTTAATCGTGCCGCTCGGTTCGCTGCTTGTGTTTTCATCTGCGTATGCAGGATTATCCGGCAACAGGCAAAAAAAGAAAAAAAAGGCGATAAATGTTGCAAACCCCGTGCGTTCATTCACGCGAAAACGCGTACACACAGCGGCGCTCCATACTGCTAAACCCGTTACCACCGATTCATTGTAGCATTGCCCAAGTGAGATTAACCAGAACCCGTTAGTTGAGCGTTTATTTCGGTTACTCCTCTGCGAGCTTTGCGATCCCATTGAGCAGCGCTTCGCAGTTTTCTTTCATCAATTTGTCAATCAGTTTGACTACGAGCGGACCTAGCATAGGTACACCGAGTTCGAAATCGACCGTGAGCTTTACGAGCGTTGCATCCGCGTTCGACACAACGGGAGTAAACGACCAGTCACCGCTGTACTTTTTCATGTCGCCTTCGATAAGCGAAAATGTGCAGATGTATTCGGTATCGCTCCAGTAGTCGCGTTCTTTCCAGTAAAGGGCGCGTGTGATAAGCCCAGCAATGCTTACCGTTCCCTTCCACGTCGACACAATATGGTCGCCTGTTTGCTCGACAATTTTTACTTCAGTCAGATCGGGCACGACTTCGGGAAGGCGTTCGATATCCTTCGCTATAGCATAAACCTTCGCGACCGGCGCATTTATAACTTTCTCGACTTGAATCAGACCCATTGCAACTCCTGTACGAGTAATCTACGGATAATCTAATAGTAAAGCAAATTTCGGTAACTTGATTTAGAAAGGAGATATTGTACTATGCATGCCTGCGATTTACACATCGTCACAATATCTAGTACCGGATCGCGCACGGCGAGTTCTCGGCGCGTGTCGGTGCGGCGTATGACTGCCGTGCTATAATCCCTGCTTTCATTTGGAGGTTTCGCTTGCACCCTTGGATGTTCGTTGCATTTGGTCGTGAAATTCGATTTTACGGTCTCGGATACGCTCTCACACTCATTATCGGCGCTAATTTGGCGGCGTGGCTTCTTCGCAAGCGCGGGCTTAATGGCGACAAGCTTTGGGACGGTTTGATTTGGTTTATACCAGCCGGTTTCTTAGGAGCGCGTCTCGGTTATGTTTTAACTAATCTAAACGACTACATTGGGCGTGGCTGGGAATGGTTGCGTATAGACCATGGGGGTTTGTCGTTTCACGGCGGAATAATCGGCGCGTTTATCGCGATGGCGATTTTCTACCGTAAGGGAAGCCCGACGCTAATGCAGGTGTGTGACGCTAGTTCGATACCCGTTGCAATAGGGATTATGCTCGTGCGTGTCGGCAATTTTATGAACGGCGACATAACGGGTTACCGATGGGAAGGGCCTTGGGCAATGAACTTCCCGTACGATGAACTCCACAACGTCAAGTATCTCGGTCCGGGGAATTACGAACTCGATCCGACGATTATCCTGCGGCATCCTACAGAGATTTACGGGTTTATTGTTGGTTTGCTTTTGTTGCTTGTTCTCATTCATGCTTGGCGCAGAAGAATGTACGACGGATTCGTTCTGCTTCAGCTTGCTTTTTGGTATAGCTTGATACGAAGCGTAATCGAGGAGCCGTTCCGCCTAGTTCCACATTTGTTTATTGACTTTAAAATCGAAAGTTTAGGTTTTGGCGGTGTTACGACGACGCAGTGGGCGAGCCTGCTGATAATTATCTTTGCCGTTATCGCTATGCATATTATGAAGAGGAAGCATGACGCACGCCAGGCAGCGCTTGCGAACGTTCAAGGCAAATCCCGTACAAAATCGGATTCAACGACCGAAAGCAGAAATGCGTCGAAGAAACGTAAACGCTAAATCTCACTCTTCCGATTTGATATCGAAACTCAAAGCTTTCCTTTGTGGGTCTCTGAGTTTTACAGAGATAACATTCTCATTTCTAGTACACTCAACAGTCATGTTCCAAGGCAAAACTGTCCATTTCCAGTAACCTTCTTTAAATACCTCAGGTTTTGAATCAACAAAAGTAACATTTATTTGAGGTTTGTTATTCGAGATTTTCACAACACAATTTTCAGATTCGTTTTCTACATTCCAGATTTTTACAAATCCGTGTAATGTATTTAGTTCTGCCATTAGTCTTCCTTGCAACAGTGTTCCCTTTGATTCCTCAGATAGCTTTTCCTCAAACTCCTGCGTTCCTTCCCACTTGAAGGTAAATGGCGCAAAATTCCTTGGCAGTTCTGGGTACTTGGGTACTTCATCTACGTTTGGAAGGTTGTACTGTCTTTTAAAACTAGATATTCTCCTTATGTCAGCTTCCTTTCGAGTATCATCCTTCTCGGTGACTAACCTTCGACTGAGTAATTTAGAACATCTAGTTGCCGCATACGATTTTTCATAATTCAGTGTTTTCAACCACCATTCATAGTATTGTATCGACTTTAGCAGATTGTTTGTGCGTTCTATGGCGGCACCGAGTGTTTTTGCGTCAATTGTTTTGTCAATTACATTGTCCCATTTTCCTGGGTGTCCGCAGATAGCATAGATGTAATCTATTACATTCCTTGCGAAATCTTCTCTCAATTTTTCCATTGACTCTTCACGAGCAATTCCATTCAACACATAAGTATGAATGCTGATTTTTCGTGATTTTAAGGCATCTGAAATTCTTGAATAAACTATGTTGTTCATACCGCGTTCTGAATATGGATCTCGTATAGGTTTAAACGGAAATTTACTATCGTAATATGAACCTTTCACGTAGCTGTTCTGACCCTCGAAAACAGTTACTATGCTAGATTCACCCTGAATGATACTCTTGCTCTCTGGTTTACCAACAGACTCAGCAATGTGTTTAACAGGCTCTATTTTCCATGCGGTAGAGATCGCATCCGCGATTTTGTTTTGCTGAATTAGAGATCTAACTATTTGGACAGAACTTTCAGATAGGAATTTATCCTGATTCTCTACCGGGTTTGTTTCTTGGACAATCTCGCTAATTATATTTGATAACTCATTGATGGCTTTATTAGAGTGAAGAATATGCCCTAATACAAAAAGAAGTTCCTCATACGCTTTGTTCCCTTTCAATGCACTTATCACTTTAAACAATAACTCATCGCTTAAAGATGATATGGGTGCATTGTTTTCTCTCCATAAATACAGCAAGGTCTCAAATTCACCTAGCATTGAGTAAGCATACATGTTGTTTGGGAAATCATGTACTTTTAAGTATGCATTCCAATACTCTGGATTGGGTGCCGAACCTGATTTACTCCAGTGTTCTATAGCTTCAATATCTTTATCAGCTAAGTAAAGATAATGACCCAATGTAACCTTATAATCTTTGCTTTTTTGTTGAATATACATATTAAAAAATTGATAGAGGTTGTACCATTCTGACTTACTTGTTTTCCTTCTTAAATATGCAGAGTCTTTAAA
>CAZRQJ010000127.1:0-2199 GCA_964602075.1 uncultured Planctomycetia bacterium | reverse complement strand
GAAGTGAAAACTCAAGAACCCGTTGCCAGTGTGAGTCATAAAAATCCTCATCTGAGTTTTCATAGTTCAAA
This sequence comes from uncultured Planctomycetia bacterium, assembly GCA_964602075.1. Lineage (GTDB taxonomy): Bacteria > 4484-113 > 4484-113 > JAGGVC01 > JAGGVC01 > JAGGVC01. The sequence goes on along the minus strand of CAZRQJ010000127.1, from coordinate 2,128 downwards.
AAATCTTCTGCAAGTTCCAAGCCTAGTTGATCACTTTTCGTTAACATAAACTGCGCGGCTTTGTATTTTGGACTTGCACTTATAACTCCATCAGATAAAAATATCTGTTCAGATACGATTGCATTATATTTTTCCGCTATCCAATAACACTCAAATGCCAACTTGTTTAGATTCAAAACTAAGAATCTTCCTGCGGCCTCTGGATATTTTTCTAATTGCATAAGTTCATAAGCTTCACATTCTCTTGCTTTTTCTTCAAGAGGAGGATTGATGCTCCGAAATTTTGCAGCAGCTCTTTGAAGCCAAAATGCTCCATTATTTCCTCCAAGCGTCTTCCCATGATTCATCCAAGTAACTGCATTGTTTCGTAATTCATCATTAGACGGGTTATTGCTAATGCTCACCCAAGAAACAAACTCGTTAGTAAGATAACACAAATCACCATTTACCCAATAGTTCTGAATAGCATTTGGATAGAGAGATTTAGCCCAGTCAAATAATCCAAATCCATCGAACGCAAACGCCCAAAATCCATTTTCATTTTCGAACTCACATGCTTTATCGACTATAAGAAAGTACCTTTCAGCTCTACTAACTGCGACGTAAAGCTTGTTAAGGAAGTACTCAAAGGGAAGAAGCTTGTCCCTATCTTCAATACTCACGTTTTTAAAATTATCAACGAGATTGTTGAAGTTAGTACGTGCATAATCACCAAATTTGTATAGAACAACACCCTTAAATTGAAGTCCCTTTGCCCTGCCTGCGCTTACGACATCCAGATTTGTTCCATGATCTCTGCATGTACTTAAGAATGAATCCGAATCAGTATAAGAGTCTTCTCCACCTTCTTCACAAGGGACAATGAAGATTACATCAGCAGGTAAATCAACTGGCCATTCAGAACTCAGTTCAGTATCGTCGAGTAGTTTACAAATAAAAGGATCAGGCATGTTTGTAGAGAGATCCCAAGATTTTTGAGGTTGTTCGGGAGTGTTGTTAAAACAACAAGATCTAAGTAACTGAACCGTATTACAGAGTTTCACGAGTGGTTCAGTTGATCTAAAGTTGTCCGTAAGTTTCTGATAGTTAAGTCTAACATTAACATTATAGTCGCTTTGTTGCCCTAGTAGTTCTCGGTGCATTGTTGCTTTCAAAGATTCCCACCTGAAGCCTGTAGGATGAATAGTTTGAAAGGGATCACCCGCAAACCCCACTGGAATGTTTGCAAATTGACTAGGTTCATCGAGTTGGCGGTTGTAAAACAAGGAAAGCTCTTGCACCATATTCAGTTCAATCTTAGTGAAATCCTGAGATTCATCACAGAATATTCCAGCATATTCTGGAATATAAATATCTAGTGTGTCAGCCTCAATCTGACGGGATCTCTTTTTCAGTTTTAGCGATTTCAAATATTTAATTAGTTCTATAGCAAGATCAATATCGTCCCAAAACCCACTTTCATCACAGATCAGAGAATACGGTCTCCAACACTTATTATAAACTTCTGTAAACATGTTTTCGCTTACATTGCGCTCACCACTATTTAAGTTTAGAAATCTATCAATAGTTAGGTAACTAGCTTGAATCCCCCCATTCTCAACAATTACGCACATTCCTTTAATGTATGTTCGTATGATATGCCAAACATGATCTGAAGTTAGCTGCGGGTTTTGTTTGGCAATTACTGAAAGCTGATTCTGCCAGATGTTTCTAAATCTAGAGTAATTGACATGCTTGTCTCTTGAATATCTTGAGCGAATCTCAAGGGGTAGTAGTGACGGCATATTGATGTGTGTAACCTTGAAGCAACTGTTTATAAATTCTTTGACTTCTTCAATAAGCTCACTATCTGTCATAGGTATGATTTTAGGATTGTTTACTAACCTGCCCCAAAGTGTCATATGTTTTACTGTTTCTTCAAAGTAGTGTTTTCTCAACGATTCGCTTGCTGTTAAGTATAGTGGCTTTATAGTTGCGTGCGGATTTTGCCAATGTCCTTCGATAAATGATATTTTTAAATAGTCTTCTAAAAGAAGCGTTAGCATTGTTGATTTTCCACTTCCAGCAAGACCATCAATAAACAATGGAAACTTTGGTTGTATGTTGTTGTTAGCTATTCTAATTGGTT
>CAZRQJ010000126.1:0-6730 GCA_964602075.1 uncultured Planctomycetia bacterium | reverse complement strand
TGGCAGACATGGGAGAAGAGCGCTTGAAGATCGTAAAAGCCGTCGCGTACAGCATGACAAACAGAGAGCGCAAACGCCCGGACATTATCGAAGCAAGCCGCAAGCGCAGAATAGCTAAAGGGAGCGGAACGACGGTTGAAGACGTGAATCAGTTCCTTGCGAGCTTCAAGCAGATGCAGGACATGATGAAGATGATGGGTGGCGGCAAAGGCATTATGAATATGATGAGAGGCGGCACATCGAAACCGGCAAGCGGACCGCTTGGTACAATGCCGTTCAACTTAACTGGAATGGGCGGCGGTTACGCAAGCGGCGCATCGGGCTTGAGCGTACACGGCGGCGGCGCGGGCAAATCGAAAGAGGAAAAAAACAAGGCGAAACAGGCGAAAAAAGCCAAACAGCAGCAGCGCAAGCAGCAGAAGAAGAGGAAGTAGGGGGGTATGAGTGACTATTACCGATAGGAGCATTAAAATTGTGAAGAGCGCAATATTTTTTAAAAATGTTAAGTTAAAACTTTACAATTGGTTAAATCGGGCGTAGTATGAATTCGCTTGACGCGTCCGAATGTATGCATAGTTACCGTTTGCTCAAGACCCATCGTAGATTTGACCTTGTATCAGCTCTGTTGCACTAGGGTAAACTTGTCTTCTATGTTCTAAATAATTTTTTGTGATTAGTGCTATGAATCATTTAAAGGATGTGCAAATGGATAAGGCGATTGTATCTTTGGGAAGGAAATATCCTAATATTGAAAAGGCTTTAAGAGGCAAGGTTGTGGTTAATAAGATTACTTGCGACGATATTTTACTTATGAATACTCACACAGAAGATTTACGAGTTACTTTTCATACGAAATCTGGTGAATTAATTGCAGGAACACTAAGAAAATTTCCGGAAGGGGCAGATGCAGTAATTCTATTAGATGGCGAAAGAAGTGTTGTTTTTAAAATCCACTTGGATTAACTCGACTAAGCAGAACGAGATAGAATTAAACATCATAATCAGCGATAATCAATAAGAGATCCTAGCTAAGGTGGTTCTAGGGAATGAGTGAAAAGGTTAATTTTGAGCAGTGGCTTGACGATCTGCGCACCGCGCCTGAATACAAGGCGACAGGACTCGCACTGGATTTTGTCTTGGCTTGCGAGCGTAAACGTGAAGAGCTAGGTTTGAGTTATGCAGATGTTGCACGCAAACTCAATGTGAGTCGTGCACGCGTCAATCAGCTCTTCAGAGGCGAATGCAACATGACTCTCGTTACGATGCAATCACTCGCGGACGCGCTGGAGTTGAGGATCGAGATTAGGGCGGTTCAGGATTGATGCTAAATGAATGTTCATGTTAGAATTGTTTGTCTTTGTATGAGGACTGATTATGGATGACCTTTTTTTTGATTCGAGTGTACTAAAATCAAATTATATGCCGGCACGCATAGAAGAGATTCAGGTAAAAAAATATCGCGCGTTACGTGATGTTACTCTTAAAAATCTAACCCCGTTCACAGTCCTGATTGGGCCAAATGGAAGCGGAAAATCTACAATATTTGATGTTTTCAATTTTTTGTCAGAGTGTTTTCAATTCGGATTAAGGCATGCTTGGGACAGACGCGGAAGGATGAAAGAGCTTCTAACTCGAAGTCAGTCGGGTCCGATATCAATCGAACTAAAATACCGCGAAAAGAAAGATTTACCATTGATAACGTATCATCTTGAAATAGACGAAAAAGGAAATGTACCTATAGTTGCAAGAGAATGGTTGGCATGGCGACGCAGTTCTCGCGGTAAACCTTTTAGGTTTTTAGAATATGAATGTGGTAAAGGAAGAGCGGTTAGTGGAGATATGCCTGACGAAAAGGATCAAAGACTCGATATTCCTCTTCGTTCACCTGATTTGATAGCTGTGAATACATTAGGACAGTTTGCTGAACATCCCAGAGTTGCAGCATTACGTGAATTCATAAAGGGTTGGTATGTTTCATATCTATCTGTTGACGATACAAGAAATCAGCCTGAAGCAGGTCCACAAGACACGTTAAGCAAAACAGGCGATAATTTACCTAATGTTGTTCAGTTTTTGCGCGAACAGCATCCGGTAGTATTTGAGAAAATTATTAAGACACTGAAAGATCGTGTCCCAAAAATCAAAGATGTCGATGCTGAAGCTATGCCTGACGGTAGATTATTGTTATCAATAAAGGATGGACCATTTGATAAGCCAATTTTATCGAGATTCACTTCAGACGGTACTCTAAAGCTCCTTGCTTATCTTGTTGTGCTAAACAATCCAAATCCGCCTCAATTTATTGGTATTGAAGAGCCGGAAAATTTTCTTCATCATCGATTACTTCCGGATCTAGCTGAAGAATGTGAGAGTGCAACGGACAAATCGCAATTGTTAGTCACTACTCATTCTCCGTTTTTTATTAATCGTTTGAAACCTGAACAACTTCGTTTACTTTACAGAGACGACAACGGCTTTACCGTCGCAAAAGCGACATCAGAGATTGAAGGAATAAGAGAGTTTATCAAGGAAGGAGCATCATTGGGAGATTTATGGATGGAAGGTCACTTTAAGGTTGGGGATCCTCTGGGAAACTAGACAGGAGCATACTGGTGAATCACCTTGTAATTTTTACAGAAGACATATCCTCTGAAACCGGACTCAAGATATTGATACCGATTGTTAACCCGCAAATAACATTTGAAGTTCATTCATTTCTCTGCAAAGCAGATATGTTAAAAAAACTACCATCAAGGCTTAAAGCGTATAGAAATTGGTTGCCAAATGATTGGGGAATTGTAATACTAATCGACAGGGACGACGACGATTGTCGCATTTTAAAAGACAAGCTAAATTCAATAGCAATGGAAGCCGGTTTTGATCAAAGAGCACTAACAACATGCGGCAAGCCACAACTAGCTAATCGCATAGCGGTTGAGGAGTTTGAAGCATGGTATTTTGGAGACTGGCAGGCAGTGCGTATGGCATATCCTAGAGTCGGTGTAAAAATACCAAAGAAGTCTAAATACAGAGATCCAGATGCAATTCGAAATACATGGGAAACGCTTGAAAGAATATTAAAAAAAGCGGGTTACTTCAAAACAGGTCTAAGGAAAATTGAACTAGCGGAGAATGTTTGCCCATGGATGAGACCTAGTTCTAATACATCTTATAGTTTTGGAGTATTCAGGGATTCAGTTATAAAATTTGCGGAGTAGCATGCCTTCAGTTTTCACATCTCGATTTTTTTCTTTCACTCTACTCCGCGTTTTCGCATTCGTCTGCGCGCTTACATCAGTTTTTTTCATCTCGTCCGTTCAGAATCCTGAAGCAACAACGGGTTCAACCACTGTATATCAGAACAATGTAGCATCCGCTGAAACCCCGACCGATCAATCGGCTCCACTCAATTTCGACATTGTCGCGTACGGCGGGACGTCGGCGGCGGTCGAGGCGGCGCGTCTCGGCAAGTCCGTCTGCATCATCGAGCCGTCGCGGCATCTTGGCGGAATGTCTAGTTCAGGGCTTGGGCTTACCGACACCGGCAAAGGCGGCGGCGCAACGGCGAAGTTCTCGGTAAGCCTTCCGGACGGGCTTTACGACGTTATGCTGTGTTACGCCTCGCACGAAAATCGCGCAACAAACATAACAGTCCTTCTGAAACACGCGAAAGGTTCGTCCTTAGTTGTTTTGAATGAACGCGATAATGGAAAACCTCAAGCTCGAAGCATGAGTATTGCGAAGTGCCGTTTCTCGTCACGCAGAAATGCAGAAATTATTGTTTCTAATGAAGGCGCAGACGGCTATGTCGTCGTTGACGCTGTTTGTTTTGTCCCTGTCGGGGAGTGAAAGTGGGGCAGGCGGGTGTTATGCATTTTTTGAATGGAGCGAATCTACAAGAGCATTCCCGTGCTTCCATTCCCGCCGGACGAGCCGCATTCGTCGGGTAAATCGCGCCGCATAACATCTAGATTATCGCCGAAAAACAGGTGGTTTTCAGATGAATTCAGACTGGTCATTGCTTCCTCACGAGCATGCAATCTATCACAATACGAAACGCCTGTCAAGCCAGATGGATGTGTTTCTAAGCGGTAAATCGCAGCAAAATAGCGTTACTCCGGTGGTGCAATAAAGTTGCCTTCGCAATCGTTTTCACTGCTGTTGATTTCGGTTAGACGGTCGTCTATGTTTTTCAATATCGCGCTGAAATCTCCGACCCCGTAGTCCTCGCCCAAGACGTTGAGCTGTCGTTCGACGCTGACGAGCGCTTGGGTTGTCCGCGCCAGTTTTTCGCCGAGAGATTCCGCAAGGTGCAACAAAAAATCCACCGCCGTGCTTGGGTATTCAAGTCGAAATCTGTCGAAACTTTCGCGAGTAAGTTTGAGTAAAACGCAATCCGTTTCGGCAAAAACCGACGCAGTTCGTTTCCCGAATTTTGTTGCGAACGCAATTTCACCGATTATTCCGCGATCGGCGATTATTGCAACCTTTTCCGAATAGTCGTTGTAAGTCGCAACAATTCGGATGCTGCCTTTGATAAGTATATAGAGTTCGCTCCCAATCTCGCCCTGTTTCAATATCTCGTCGCCGTTGGCACAGACGAGCAAGTCGAGAAACGGAACAAAGCGCTCTCGATCCGTCAAGGATTCAAAGATCGCCGCTTTTTCTAGGAAATTGTTTAGCGTTTCTAACACGGTATAAAGCGTGCATTATAAAGAGTTGATCTCCTATTGTATATAGATTTTCGCGTTTTATCGGTCGCGAAAAACAAGACGTGTCTAAACTTGACAAATATTCGTCATAATTAAGATGCGGAAGGCGCGCCGATCGTGTTGACGGAATACGTTCGGAGATGATTGAATATGACGAGTGTAAATCCGCTTTATACGGATGAGTTTAAGCGCGCTGTAGTTGCGGCGTACAAATGCGATCCGCGCCCTGTGCTTATCGGAAGGCGTTTTTCTCTGCCGCACTCGACGGTAACTCGCTGGGTAACGCAACTGAACGGCGGCAACGGGAAAAAGCTTGATGCGGAGCGGCTTATTAATGCAAGCTGCGAAGCGTCTTATGATCAAGGAAACGACACGAATGACGAACCGTCTAATCTTTCGCTTGTCTGCGACATGGCAATGTATCAAAGAGATTCTCAAACTACTAAAAGAGAACCGCCAGCGATAACAATTGACGACAAACAAGAGCGCAATATTGATAATGAAAGCGATATTGACAAACTAATGCTTCTTGCGGAGCGCGAGTATCTTACCCACATTGTAAAGCGCGAAAACATAGACGCAACCTCGACGAAAGACGCAGCGGTGATATTTAAAACGCTTGCCGAAGTAGAGATAAAACGCTCTGCGCATAAACTTATGCTCGATTCGGCGTATCGCGCCGCCGCAAACGAGAATTCGGGCGATTCGGGCGAACTCAAGCCCGCGCTGCTTAACTGGGAACGCGTTCTGAAACGACTAATGACCGACGGCGATGCTGATTAAACAAAGGTAAACGCGTTGGTTGAGTTTTCGGCAAGCGAGTGGTTATTTCGGTTAAACATTATGGAACAATTCAATAAACAAGACGCAACGCGATTGTTTTCGCGAATGAAATTCTTAAAATTAGCGGCGATGGCGGGTTACGTTCCGCACGGAGCGCAGCGATCTATACACGATTGCGACGCGCGATTCAGACTTGCGGTTTGCGGCAGGCGATTCGGTAAAAGTATGCTTGCGGCATACGAAGCGGCATATCACGCCCTCATACCCGATTCTCGCGTGTGGATTGTTGCGCCATATCGCGAGCTTGCGACGCGCGTTTTCAATCGCACGCGCGACATCCTGCAACACAGACTGCGCCTAAAAGCCGACAGCGACCGAGCGGGCGACCTCATGCTCAAATTTGCGTGGGGAGCGGAAGTCGTAGGCAAGACGGCGGAGAATCCGGATTCATTGCTTGGCGAAGGGCTAGACTTCGTTGTTCTCGACGAGGCGACTCGTATTCGCGAAGGCGTGTTCGCACGCTTTATCCTTCCGTCGCTCGCGGACAGACGCGGCAGAGCGCTTATCATAGGCTCGCCAGCTGGGCGCGGCTGGGTTTATCGTTTAACCACCGATGCGGTCTGCGACAAAGATTGGGGCGTATTCAACTTTGGCAGCGGTGCAAATCCATACCTGTCCGCCAACGAACTTGAGCTGCACAGACGTCTCTTGAGCGACATTGACTATCGACGGGAATACCTTGCCGAATGGGTAGCGGATTCTGCGCTGGTTTATCCGATGTTCAACGCTGTGAAGCACATCTCCGAATGCGGCTTCAATCCTTCCCTTCCGCTCTTTGTAGGCATAGATTTCGGGTTTACAAATCCGTCATGCGCGCTTTTCGCGCAGCTCTCTTCAAACGAAAACGTCAATATATTAAGCGAACTGTACGCTCGCGGATTAACCGCTTCCGAGTTTGCGAATGCCATTCTCGCGCGCACACGTGAACTTGTCGCAAAATCGAAACATGACTGCGATTCGTCGGCTTTGAAGCGCTCTGAATCAAACTCGTTCGTTTACGTTGCTCAAGCGCTCAAATCCATTCCGGTTAACGCTATCGCCGCTAATCCCGATTATAGTCGGCGGCTAAACGACGGACTTCCGCCGCTGACGGCGTTCTGCGATCCGGCTGGAGCGGGAGAGCGAGCGGTTCTTGAATCGCACGAAGGTCGTGGCGTCGATTCGCTCGACCATGG
>CAZRQJ010000125.1:0-6749 GCA_964602075.1 uncultured Planctomycetia bacterium | reverse complement strand
CTGCACGGATTTGGATTTTGCGGCGGTTACGATTACAACATAGTTGTAGATCCCGGCGAAACCAAACACTTGACATTTAAGGCGGACAAGGCTGGCGTATTCCCTTACTACTGCACTAACTTCTGCAGCGCGCTGCATCAGGAAATGCAAGGTTATATGCTAGTCAAAGGTTCGTAGCCTTTATACCCTCCAAGGTTTAAGGAGATGATGGATATGAAGATGAACTGTCATGTTTACAACGATATCTTCGCCCGTCCAGCGAGCGTCTTAGCGCGGGCTATCCTCTTCATATCCATTCTCTCCGTTTGGTTTGCATTCAACGCCCCGCTATGGACACTATCGTTTACATCAATTCAGTATCCAGACCCGCTCCGAATGGCAATTTATATCAATCACCTCGAAGGGCAGAAAACGGATATGCGCGACGATCTGCGGGAGATAAACTCGCTTAACCGTTATATTGGAATGAAACCACTCGCTCCCGAGGAGTTTCCCGAATTCACTTGGCTTCCGTTTGCAGTAGGTTTGTTTGTGCTTCTAATTTTGCGCGCGGTTGTTTTTGGAAGGCTGCGCGATTTGATTGATATAGCGGTTCTCTATTTGTATTTCGGCGCATACAGCGCTTGGGTTTTCTACCATCGACTGTGGTCTTACGGGCATATGTTAAGCCCAGATGCGCCGATTAAAGTAGATCCCTTTATGCCCCCGCTATATGGCACAGCGCAGATAGCAAATTTTTCGGTTGAGAGTTACCCCGGCGGAGGTGCATTCGCACTTACAATTTTCGGAGCGCTGATCTATCTCGCTCTTGTAGTTGCGTTCGCAACTGCATGGTATAGATGTTGATGAGCATTATTGTCCTGAATCGCCAAAACAACCGCTATGAATGCTGTAATGAAAGTTATTCCTACAATTGCTTTTAGCGCTTTAGCGCTTTCGATTTCACCGATTATTATCGACGCGGCAACGCTTACTGTTGGAACAAATGGAGCATATCAAACGATTTCGGATGCTATATATGAGGCAAGAGACGGCGACACGATATCAGTAGATGCAGGAACATATAAAGAGAATCTGGTTATAGACAAGTCTCTTAAGCTTATCGGCTTGAACGGCGCGTGTATAGACGGTAGTTTGACCGGAAATGTAATCACAGTCGCCGCAGACGATGTGCAAATTAGAGGTTTTGAAATTATCCGTTCCGGTAACGATATGATGCGAAGCGATGCGGGGATTCGTATTCAAGGCGATCGCGCCATTGTTAGCGGAAACACATTGCGAGACAATCTCTTTGGTGTATATCTGGGCGGCAGCGATTATTCACTTATCGAAGGGAATACGATTGAAGGACGCCGCGAGAAGGGTATGGGTGATCGAGGTCCTGGTGTTCAGCTTTTCGATTCAAACCACAATGTCGTGCGAGGAAACGAAATTTACTGGGTGCGCGATGGAGTTTACTTCGATCACGCGGATTTCAACAGAGTAGATGAAAACAAACTGCATAACCTGCGTTACGGCGTGCATTATATGTCCTGCGACGATAACACATTTGAACGCAACGAATTTCGCGACAGCATGGCTGGAGCTGCGATTATGTATACAAAGCGGGTAACTTTCAACGACAACTTGATCTTAAACATTCGAGAAGGTTATAGCGCATATGGGTTACTCTTGAAAGACGCCGAAGATTGCGTAGCGGCTCGTAATGTCATTATCAACTGTGCAACGGGTATATTTTCTGAAGGCAGTAACCGAAACAAGCTCATGAACAACCTTGTTGCGTACTGCGATGTGGGTATGATGTTATTCGCAAGCTCGACTGACAATCAGTTTGGGTTAAACGACTTTGTTGGCAATATTGCAGATTTACACACGGTGGGACGTTCCGTAGCCGATTTTTCGCCTGCGGGTTATGGCAACTACTATTCTTCGTACACAGGATACGACATAGATGGAGACGGCAAAGGTGATGTGACGCACAAGCTGCAGGATGTATTTGAGTATCTTGAAGGTAGTCATCCAATTCTAAGACTCTACTTGAGCAGCGGCGCAGCTGACGCTATGGTGCTTGCTGAAAAGACGTTCCCGCTTATCGATGGTGCAAATTTAGAAGACGCTTATCCGTCCATAAAGCCGGTGAGTGGAATTAAGCTGGCTGATTTTTCCGATGTGCGTTTTCGTCCGAATTCTGCTTGGTTGGTTTCTATTATTGCGTTACTGACGACTGTTGCATCAACATTCGCTTGTATGAGGTTGTCGAAATGAGAGTTGCGCTGGAAGTTTCAAATTTAGTTAAATCTTTCAACGGGTTTCGAGCTGTTGATGAAGTCAGCTTCAAGTTAAATCACGGCGAAGTTATTGCAATACTCGGTCCAAACGGAAGCGGGAAGACAACGTCTTTGCGTTGTATTGCTGGACTGCTCAATCCTGATTCTGGCAGCATCAGTGTTTCTGGTTTCAACTTGAAAAAAGACGAACGAAAAGCGAAGAGAGAATTCGCATACCTACCGCAGTACGCAGAGTTTCCGTCTAGCGTTACAGTATTCGAGACTGTTTCATTTCACGCTAAATTGCGCGGGGTGACTATGCAAGATGCGTTGCGGTCTCTCGGCGAATCCGGGTTTTCCGAAACGGATCATGATAAATTTGCTGGTAATTTATCGGGAGGCATGAAGCATAGATTAGCTCTCGCAGTCGCCGGTCTATCTAAGCCAAGCCTTGTGCTGCTTGATGAACCCACAGCGAACTTAGATCCAGCCGCGGCAATCAAGTTTCGCTCAATAGTCAAGTCCTGGCGGGAGGCTGGCAGATCCGTACTTATGGCGACTCATGTACTTGCCGATGTTATCGAAACCGCCGACAGAGTTCTCGTGCTGGTCGGCGGGAAATGCGTAGCAGACGAAAGCGTGAGCGACTTGCGAATAAGGTTAAACAAATACGCTCGTCTGCGCGTCGACGTAGGGGAAGTGACCGAGCGTCATCGCGACGCAGCGCTTGCAGGTGGAGCATTAGATGTTCGATTGAACGGCAAGTCCATAATAATCAGCGCTCCTGAAGAAAAACGATTAGCGATTCTCCAAACTCTCGATCGCGTCGGGATAGTCAGGCATTTTGAAACGGAACGCCCTTCTCTTGACGATTTATATCTAGAATATATCGAGAGGGCAAAATGAGCGAAGTCAGAAGTATTTGGGAAAACTGCATGATTGCCGCCGCTTGCATTTTTGCATCACACTCTGCTCGAACGTTAGTTTGTTGTGTATTAACCGCCATAGTTGTTTCATGTGCGGGTGAACTGAAGCCGAGAGAAGTTGTTCTCAATGAAGACTCATGCGCGCTTTGCAGGATGGCTGTATCACAACGCGAATTTGCCGCTCAAATCGTCGAACCGGGAGGCAAAGTGTCTTTCTACGACGACATAGGTTGTATGTTTGACGAAATCTCTATCGGCAAGTTTGCTGTTGACGGCATTGCGAACGGGAAATTCGCGCCCTTCGTCGTCGATTTCGAATCGAAAGCATGGATTAGAGCTGATAGAGCTTTTTACTTAAAGTCGGAGAAACTGAACACGCCTATGTCGTATGGATTCGCTGCGACAGAATCGCGCGATAAATGCGCAAAATTAAGTGAGAACTATCCGGGCGAGATTCAAGAATTTTCGGAAGCGATCGCATCTGTTAAGGCGGTTAGAAAAAATGCCGGTTAATCCGATAAATGTTATCTCGACAATTGCGCGCCATGAGTTGAGGATAATCCTCCGCAACCGCTGGATCTCCGCATATGCTGCCGTATTCGCATTGCTGACGCTTGCAATCAGCTATTTCGGACTTGCTGTTATTGAATATACAGGCTTTCAGGGGTTTGAACGCACTAGCGTTAGTCTGCTTAACTTGATTCTTTATATCGTGCCATTATGTTCGATGCTAGCCGCTGTGCAAAGTTTAACGAAAGAAGGTGGAACGACCGATCAGCTTTTCACGGAACCGATTACGCGCACTGAAATTGTTGTAGGCAAGTTTCTAGGCGTTTCAATCGCTAATATTCTTGCCCTTTTAATCGGATTCGGCGTGTCAGGAGTTCTAATAGGACTGAAGACTGGTATGTCGGGAATTGCAGATTATCTTGTCCTCGTTGGGTTCACTTCGCTTTTGAGTTTTGTGTTCGTAGCCCTTGCTTCGTTCACAACGATTCTGTTAAAAAGAACAGTTAAGGCTTATGCCGCCGTCCTTGTCATGTGGTTCGCTATGGTGATTTTTTTCGATCTACTCATCATCGGATTAACTTTTCTGCTGCCAGAAGGGTATGCAAACAAAGTGGCGTTTTTCGGCTTGTTTCTGAATCCAGTCAGCGCATCGCGTGTTTCCGTGCTGATACTTATAGCGGGAAAAGAAGTCCTCGGTGTCGCCGGAGCGGAACTAATGCGCGCGATTGGCGGAGTGAGTCAAGCTGTGGTATCGCTGTTTTCATCATTAATCGTCTGGGTAGTTTTACCGATGTTTTTGAGCGTTACAGTCCTCAAGAAACAAGATTTATAAAACACGCTAAAATAACAGCGTGTCCGAAAATGCTTCAAATTTAACGATCAAATCGACAGAAAGGGGTGTCTCGTTTGAACTTCGAGTGATACCCGGAGCAAAGGCTGATTGCGTTATGGGTTATCTCGAAGGGGCTTTGAAAGTTAGAGTCGCCGCGCCGCCAGAGCGAGGTAAGGCAAACAAATCTGTTGCTAATCTGTTGGCTGAAATGCTTAATGTTCCAAAGCGCGATATTACAATTACATTTGGAGAAACGAGTCAGAATAAAACCGTCGAAATCGCAAACATTACGTCGGACGAAATAGTCGAACGATTAAATAGAATTAGGATCTGACATAGTGCGCCTTATTTACCTTTCAATAGATCATCTGGAATGCGAGCGCCTTTGTTTGTGTAACTGCGAAGCCAGCTAGTAGATACGCGAAGGCGAACTTTTTTTCCGTCCTGATACAGCGTTACGTTCTGCAGATTCGGTTCAAAACGACGTTTAGTTTTTCTCTGTGAATGTGACACGTTATTGCCCGTCATTGGGCCCTTACCTGTTACCTGACAACGTTTTGGCATATCGATTCCTTCCGGACCAAGTCCGCTCTTAACAACCCACACCTGCTAACTCGATGTTTTGATAACATGGTTTTATAAGCAAAACCAATCTATGCGACAGGTGAACCAAGGATTATATATTTGAAAGTGAGCCTTGTCAACAGAAGTTTATAGTAAGCTTCTGAAACAACAGTTCATCAGTCGATTCCATTGTCTATTGGATATTATTCTAAAATCCGCAAGGCTTCTTCTTGTTTCAACTATTAAATTAACATCGTTTCAGATAAAATGCAGCGTCATTGTTTGGAGTTTGATATGGCTAAACGTCTAAGAAAACGAGCGACAACTGTAACTCTAGCTGAACTTGTAATGCCTATTCATACCAACATAGTTGGAACGATGTACGGCGGCGATGTATTGAAAGGAATGGATATGGCAGCGAGTCTTGCCGCATACAGGTTTGCGCGTAAATCGGTTGTAACCGCATCGAGCGACGCGGTTGATTTCCACAAACCGATTCGCCCCGGTCATATAGTCGAGCAAAACGCTCGCGTTGTGCTGACTGGGAATACAAGCATGGTAATAAAAATCGAAGTGTACGGCGAAGATCCTTTGACCGGCGACCGTTATCACTGTTGTACCGCATTTTTCACTTTCGTCGCACTTGGTCCAGACGGAAAACCAGCGCCTGTGCCTGAACTGACAATCGAAACCGATGCTGAAATAGCGGATCGCGATCGCGCGCTGCACGTTCGTGAAGCCGCGCGTAACAGATTAAAGTTGTTTGACGAATCGCCTATTAAAAATACTCTGGCGAGTCCTGGCGACAGCGAGTGACTCCAAAGTTGCTACCGAAAAAGCAATAAATTCGGTTAGCTGATCGGAACGACGAACGCATTGGCTGGAGTGTGAAGGACGCCGTGCGGTAGCTTGTTTACGGTGAAGTCAGGCTCCGGACTTCGAAGCCATACGAAATCGGACGGGTCGTGAATGAAAAACGATGCGTTACCAGCAGCGATAGTGTCGAAAACAACATAAGCAAGCACGCCGCCAGCGCTTGTTAGCCCGCTCTGCCCCTTCTTTTGAGTATTGTTGAAAGCCATTGTGTCACTGTCTACTTGTACGCCGAAGAAAAGCGAATCAGCGAAAAGATTCGGATGTTCAATATCGAGCGAGGCAACGATTCCCGTATCGGATAGACTTACAAGCGTTGGATCAAAATCAAAACGAGCGTTAGCGGAGAAGCAGTTTTCCGGGTCTAGCAAATAAACCATCAATACAATTTGATCGCCGACTGTGTAAGTCGCTTTGTCGGACTGAAGTTGAAACTCGGCACCGTATTCGGGAACGCAATAGTTGCTGTTTTCACCTTCGCTCGGTGTGTCTGTGGGAAATGATACTGGACGCACAACATAGCCGTAGTGCACACCAGGCTGAATTGTGGAGTCTGTGAACGAATAAATTAGTGAGGTTTCCGGCGGGTCGCTTCCTGCAAGAACGTTGTCGCGTGTAACGGATGATCCTGCGGTTGGATTAATTGGATTTGCGAGCGGCGAAACGCCTGTAAAGTCGGGTGTGATACCTGTATCGATTACACGCAAGACGTTAAATCCTGTGATTGCGTTAAGGTAGTTGACAGCTATGGGCGTTATGTCCGCTATGCCGATATCG
>CAZRQJ010000124.1:0-6751 GCA_964602075.1 uncultured Planctomycetia bacterium | reverse complement strand
GGATCAAATCTAAAGTACAGCACTAGAGATAAAGCGAATGTTATGAGCGATGTCAGCAACGCAACGGATTTAAGCGTCAATTCATCTCGTTTGTTTATGAATCCAAGTATTACAATCCCTAACAAAGGAAAAAATACGGTTAGACTAAGAATGTCGAGTTCCTGCATTCTACTGCACCATGCGCGAGAATAAGAGTATCAGCGCGAGTAACACCGCACCAAAGAGAATACTAAGAGCGTATGCGCGAATGTAACCGGTTTGCATACGACGTATACTGGAACTGGCAAAGCCAAAGATCCCTGCTGTTCCATTGACTATTCCGTCAATAACTACTTGATCAAACTTCCAAGAAATGTAGGCTAACAATCTGCCGGGTTCTATGAACAAACACTGATAGAATTCATCTACATACCATTTCTTGAAGCTCATAGTGTTCCAGACTTGAAGTTTCAAAATGGCTTTCTGGAGATTCGGGAGCTTAGTCCAATCGACAAATCTGTAATACCAAAACGCAAACCAGATGCCATAACCGGCAAACGCTATAGATAGAAATATCAACACCCAAGAGAGCTTTGTTGGCAAATGAGTTCCATGTTTTTCGTTTTCAGATACGTTATGCGCAGCGCTTTCGCCAAGAGCCTTTATTCCTTCAACAGATTCAATATGTTCAGCAACTGCAAGACCGTGCGATGATCCTAGCAGATCAGTCTTCGATTCATAAGTTTGAGCGGCTGGCTTGAGATAAGTTTCAAGAGGATTTGAGTATCCCAAAGGGACGCTTATGACGTGGGGGATAGCAACGTAGCCTCCGATAACGGACAAAACCGCGAGAATTATCAATGGAATCGTCATTGTTTTCGGCGATTCGTGAGCGTGTTTAGCTTTTTCCGATCTAGGCTTTCCTAAGAATGTCCTAATAAGCAAACGAAACATATAAAACGCGGTCATACCGGCAGTCATAATGGCAACGATATAGAGGATTTTCCCAGCAGGATAGCTCATACCATATTTAAATGTCATAGCGAGGATTTCGTCCTTGCTGAAGAAACCACTGAAGAATGGTACTCCAGCGATCGCAAGAGTAGCTATCAGGAAAGTCCAATATGTAGCAGGCATTTTCTTTGCTAATCCGCCCATATTCCGAATGTCTTGATCTTCGTGCATCCCGTGTATAACGCTACCGCTTCCTAGGAATAAAAGGGCTTTGAAAAACGCGTGAGTCATAAGGTGAAATATTCCAATCCAAAACGCTCCGACACCGCAAGCAAGAAACATATAACCAAGTTGACTGACTGTTGAGTAGGCAAGCACTCTTTTAATATCGACTTGACTTAGCGCAATCGTCGCGGCAAAGAAAGCAGTGGCGCATCCAATAACTGCCACGATAAGCATAGCGCTGGGTGTTATAGCGAATAGAACATTCAATCGAGCAAGCAAGTAAACACCCGAAGTAACCATGGTCGCGGCGTGAATCAAAGCACTTACAGGCGTAGGACCTTCCATTGCATCAGGCAGCCAAACGTACAGGGGAATCTGCGCACTCTTGCCCGCTGCGCCTAAGAACAGGAACAAACAAATAGCTATCAATATCGGACTATCGAAATTATTTTGACCATAAACGGCTGCAGCTCTATTGATGTCAACAAAGTTAAGTGTGCGGAAAGCGTCTTGTGAAAATAGCAGAAACATAGCTACAAGAACGCCGAAGTCGCCGATTCGGTTAACGACAAACGCTTTCATTCCAGCTATGTTAGCGCTGTTGCGCTCGTACCAGAAACCGATAAGAAGGTAACTGCAAAGACCTACACCCTCCCAACCGATAAACATAATGGGGAGGCTTGACCCAAGTACAAGTATGAGCATCGCTCCTACGAATAGATTGAGGTAGCAAAAGAACCTTGCATAATCTTTGTCATGAGCCATATAACCTATGCTATAAACGTGAATCAGAAAGCTAACTCCTGAAACAATAAGCATCATCGTTATAGAGAGCGGATCGACGAGAAAACTCATATCGATTATTAAATCGCCGGCTTTTAGCCAAGTAAACAAGTGAGAGACATAAGGTTGACCGCCTACAAGTGTGCTCTCTGAACGGTAAACAAATAGAGTAAAAACACCAACCAAAAAGGAAAGAAAAACGGATGTTGGTGCTATGTAGGAAACAGCACTTTTTGAAATCAGTCGTCCAAAAAAGCCGAGAACGATTGCGCCAAGAAGCGGAAACGCAATTGCAAGTCCCACTAGATCGAGAAGACTTCTCTCCATTATTACTCCTTCATCACATTCGCTCGGTCAATATCTACTTCAATCTTGTGGCGATAAAGAGCTACGATGATTGCGAGGCCGATAGCAACTTCAGCAGCTGCAACGGTGATTATCAAAAATGCGTAAATTTGACCGTCGAGATTATGCATATACCTGCTGAACGTGATAAACGATAGATTTACTGCGTTCAACATCAATTCAATGCTCATAAACATGACAAGCGGGTTTCGCTTGATAATGACTCCTATCGTTCCAATTGCGAAAAGGATAGCTGTCAAGGTGGTGTAGTAACTAATTGGCACTTCAGGCATTCGGCACGTCTCCCTTGTCATCCAGCTTGGTTTCAGGGCTTCTTTTCGCGAGCACTACTGCTCCAACCATTGCCGCTAAAAGCAATAAAGATGTCAACTCAAACGGCAACAGATATTTAGTGAAAAGAAGCTCGCCTATACGTTGCGGGTTGCGCTTTTGATCTTCTATTTCAGATGTTGGTGTCGCTGTTTCGATGTTGGTATTCATCAAATCATCGCTTGTCGCAGTTGTGAAAATCCTAGCTTTGTTAACATCGGCACTTGTGCCTGCGAGATAGAGTGACGCTACAATTCCTATCAGAAGTGACAAGGACAGAATAATTGCGCCGGCGATATATGTTGATTGAGCCTCTTTCCGTTGTTTATCAAGTTTGCGGGGGCTGTAAAAAAACATGATGACATAAACGAAGAGAACCATCACTGCGCCAGCATAAACAACAACTTGAACTGCCGCCAAGAAATACGCATGTAGCATCAGGTAATTTACGGCAAGCATAACCATTATGCCAACCAAGCACAGCGCAGAGTGTATCGGACTCCTGACTGCAAGCATAAGTATTGCAAGGATAACTGCTATCCCGGCGGTGATTCCAAAAAACAAAACTTCAAAACTGAATGCCATATGAACAGCCTAAAATAAAATGACTTTGAAAAGGAAGCTAACTTCCTTTCTTGATGTTAAACTCCGGTTCTTGAGGTCCTTCAAACTTTCTATCTAGCAAGTCTTCTTTGTGATAAATGAACTTGTTATTCCCCGAGACGCGCGAGTCGTCTGCAAGTTCAAATTCATGTTTCATTACAATAGCGTCGTGAGGACAAGCTTCAACACACATTCCACAGAAGATACAGAGTAAATAGTCTATATCGTAAACCTTAGCGTAGCGCTCTCCCGGTGCTTTCCATTGCGCAGGATCAATCGGGTTGTCGTCAGCGATTACAGTTATCGCTTCAGGTGGACATGCCGCTGCGCAAAGTGAACATCCTACACAACGTTCAAGACCTTTATATGGACCGTCCTTGTAACGCTCAAGACGATGCATGCCTCTAAATCGTCTCGCAAGAATCGGTCGTTCTTCCGGATATTCGAGTGTCGCTTTTCCGCCTCTAAAGAAGCTAGCGAACTCTCTGATCGTTAAGGACATACCTTTGATAATCTCAATAGGATTAAGCCTAACGGATTTTTTTTTAGTCAAAACTAATGACCTCCAGTATACGAGCGGGCGACTACACTTGAATATTCCCAATACCAAGCACCATAAGAGTCGCCATAAGGATTACATTTGCAAGGGAGAGCGGAAGCAGAACAAGCCATCCGAATTTCATAAGTTGGTCATATCTGAAACGAGGAAGCGTCGCTCTAACCCAAACGTATAAAAATATGAACATGGCAGTTTTTACGGTAAACCAGATGATGCCGCTTATAGGACCGAACCAAATAGGACCTGCCCATCCACCAAGGAAGAGAGTTGCTGCAAGTGCACTGGCGGCAATAATCGCAACGTATTCACCAAGAAAAAACATAGCGAACTTCATCGAGCTGTACTCTAAGTGATAGCCAGCAACTAGCTCGTTTTCAGCTTCAGGTAGATCAAACGGCGAGCGGTTTGTTTCTGCAAACATACTAATAAGGAAGGTAATTCCAGCTATGGTGATTGGAAGAATTGCAATGAAGTTTTTCGGATTCTGAAGCAATGTGCTCCAGAATGCATCTTGAGCCATAACGATCCCGTTCAAGCTGAACGTGTTCGCGTACATTACAACGGGTATGATTGATAACCCAAGCGCCAGCTCGTAGCTTATCATCTGGGAACAACTTCGCAGACCACCGATAAAACTATATTTGCTTCCGCTTGACCAGCCGGCTAAAATTACACCGTAAGTTCCCAATGAAGAAATAGCCAAAATGTAAATAAGACCAATATTCACATCTTGGATTGTCCCTAAAGCGGTCTTAGCATCAACACCTGTAACGGCAAAGTTACCCTGTATTGGAATAACCGCAAAGAGAAGAAATGCTGCAGAAAGCGCGATACAAGGAGCGAGAAAGTAAACAAATTTGTCCGCGTTTGCAGGGATTATCTCTTGCTTGAACAATAGCTTAGCACCGTCGGCTAAAGGTTGAAGCAACCCCTGCCATCCAACTCGATTAGGTCCTGGACGCCGTTGGAAAAAGCCTACTACGCGCCGTTCAAACAGTGTTAAATAAACCATTCCGCCGAGCGTCACCACGAGCACCGCTAATACTCGTACAACTGCCCAAACTACTTCCATCAAAGTCATTGCACTTCAAACTCCCGAAGCGCTCAAAATACCAGAACTATGGTGTTGCTACCAGATTAACAACAGTATACTCTCCGATCGAGACAAGATCGGCAAGTCTAAGATTGGGTAAATTATCGCTTATGAGTACATGTCCAGCTGGAACGCGCGTCGAAACTCGAACGGTTAGCTCGATTCCGCCTATCTTACTTGACAATTCTGCACGGCTTAAATGACTTATTTCTAATCTATCTGCGTCAAGCGGATTAATCTCACAAAAAGGTTCGCCAACTGCTTGGCGAAAATGTGGAGCGTGAATTGAGTGATTCTCTCCGTTAAACATGTATAGTTTTGGAATCATAATCATAAGGTTGCCTTGCAAACCAGCGGGTTCACATAGTCCGTTAGGTTGATTGACGGTTAAGTAATCACCAATAGGCTCCTGCGTTCCGTCTTCTTGTAGAACATTGAACTCAAGGTTAATACCGGATAATGGAATAGCGTCGTAATCTGTACACGCAAGTGCAGGTATCAAGTGCGCCATATGATTGTAGTAATCGGCTACTGTCGTCGCTCTGGTATCGATACCCAGCTCGACAAGGACTTTTCGTAAAATGTTGAAATCGCTGTCCGCGTATGGAAATTTGACATCAGGTTTATGGAGTTTCTGCAAGCGTTTTTCAGCGGACAAAACAGTTCCTTCGTCTTCCTGTGAAGTCAGTGCAGGTAATATGACATTTGCGTATTCGGCAGTTTGAGTGATAAATTGATCTTGTAAAATGACGAACTGGCAGCGCTCGAAAGCCTTACGAGCTAGTTTAAAATCGGGAAAATTTTTGACAGGATCGGCTCCGACTACATAACAGAAGTTGCTTTCGCCTTTAGCCATGCCATCCAAAATGCGGACAAGCCCAAGTTTAGCGCCTTCATGTTCGTTCGAATTGCTACCGCTATGTACGGTTCTTAAATGGTTGAAGAAAAGCGCTCCGACAGCGTTTCCATCTTTAAATATCGGATTGAAAGTTACATCAGGAGTAACACCATGATCGCGATCTTCAACAAATCCGTCCATTGAGTGTTTTACGCGTAAGTTATGACAGAGCTTCATTACTAAGTTTATCAGCTCCGATGCGTCAGGTGCCGATAACACCTCATTGCCGATCAAAACAGCGATAGTATGTGCTCCCAACAAATGTTCGATGAGCGGTTTGATGTCTTCATCGGCACTTTTAGGGTCAGCTATCGCGTTAATAAATAATCGCAACGCGTCGGCTTGTTTACGAATTGGATAATGGAATCTTGCTGCTGCGTGTCGCTCACCCTCCGTAATATGGCTGTTCGACGTGAGCAAAACGGCACCGCCGTGCTCCATATCGCGTTCGATTTTAAGAGCAAGAACAGGAGCTTCCTCAAGGATGTCAACGCCCCAAGCAAGGATCACGTCGCTCTGTGTAACCTTATTCCAGCTAGTAGAATCGAACATAACAGCTTCTAGAAACTCGGTTGGGTTTTCACAGATTCCAGGGATAAAAGGTCCAAAGTGGTAGCGCGCGGTTCCGATGTGTGTAGCCAATAGTCTGCGAAATGTGGCATAGACTTCGTTTGTCAGTTTGCTTCCAGCGATTCCGCTTATGCTTTCCGGTCCGTCCCTATCAATGTAGAGCTTGAGGTTCTCAACAATGTACTTAACCGCATCGTGCCAACTTGTTTCTTTGAATTTACCGTCAGATTGCCGAATGAGCGGTTTCTTGATACGTTTATCGCTGTACAAAGCTTCATAAACGAAACGATCCTTATCGGACAACCAACCCCAGTCAACTTCATGATTATCCCTGCTCCACACGCGCTTTATCTGTCCGAGTCGCGTATGAAGCATCACATTGGTGCCAACAGCATCCGCAAGGGATACCGAC
>CAZRQJ010000123.1:0-6858 GCA_964602075.1 uncultured Planctomycetia bacterium | reverse complement strand
AGTACGACCTGAACTCTTGGATACCTGAATGACCGCTGCCGTCCGTAACTTCTACAAAAATACTTGGCCAAACGTCGCCTTGCGCGCATCCCCATCGTGTGGTTACATCCGAGTTACTTACGTTCTGATCAAAGAAATACCCGTAATCTTCCGCGTCGTCACTCCAGACAGCATCGTACACTGCATCTCCGCCCGATACCGTTGTTGAAAAAGTTATCAGAGTTCCCGCAGGCTGATCAGTGACGTTCGGTGTGATTTCGCTTACGAGCAGACCGTTTGCGTCCACCGTCGCCGTTAGAATGTTTGTATTGATGTCTTCATTAGGCAATGGGAGAGCATGGTCCGCGGCGCGAAGGAGCGCGGTATATTCGACACCGGGTTCAAGTCCGATGATTGTATAAGTAGCGGGAAAAGTTCCATCGGGATCAATATCCCACAGATACGCTACATACATGTTTTGGAGATTTGCAATATTCCAAGCGGAAGTCTTATTCCAGTAAACAATATAGTAGGGACGCGGATCTACGTTGTCGGTCGCGCGTCCGAAAGTTAATCTTAGCGTATTTGTGTTGACAACCGCGTTAAGCGTCAGAATGCCAACCGTGTCGTCCCAAACAGGAGGAAATATATCTTCCGCTGCAACATTCAGAGTGAAATTGTAAGTATCCGCGCCGAACGCATTCGATACGATCAGATAAGCGTTGTATTCGCCAGCTGCGCCTAGCAGTACGGTCGGCGACACTTCCGATGAAATATTCGGAGTCGCGCCGCCGCCGAAATCCCATGCGTAAGTCAAAGGCGCTGCACCTGTAACAATTGACAATGGGGTTATATTTGTTCCCGTGAGTCCATAAGTCGGATCAATCCAAGTTATATCGGGAGCGTCTCCCGTTGCTATGACTGTCAAACTGAAGTCAAAATTATCGCTGCCGATGGAATTCGTTATAGAAACGCTTCCGTTATATACTCCTCCCTCTCCGAGCGTGACTAATGGCTCCGCGTCGGTGGTTGTATTCGGTGTTGCTCCTCCGCCGAAGTTCCATTCGTAAGTGAACGGGAGTGTTCCTGTTGCGTTTGCGTTGAACCTGATAATCGCCCCACTCGCTCCTGTCAATGGCGATACGTTCGCTATATCTGGCGGTTGATTTGTAAGCGTTACGGTGTTGCTCGCCTCCCCGCGCTCCGTTCCATTTCCAAGAGGAACGACTCTGACGAAATCGAGCACGCCGATCGGCAACGCTTCGCTGAAAGTTTTGCGAGATTCTGCGGATTCGCTTGTCATAGGTACGGTCGTCAACACAGACCACGGACCCGCCGCGTTGGACGCTGTCTCAATTGCGTATCCTGTTACGGTTGCCAGATAGTTTTGCGCAATCGCTGTGATGTCGCTTATACCAACTTCACCGCTCGCATCGCCGTCAATCACTTCATCCAACGAGTCCTGCCATACATTCAATCCATTTCTGGCGTGAAGATAGTGCTGCGCTATCGGTGTAATATCGGGAACGCCCACTGCGCCGTTCTGGTCGTAGTCGCCTATGTTTCGATAGCTCCATTCAAGCCTGAAAATCCCGCCGCCTTGATCGTTATAAGACAAATCGGTTATTCGATTCAGCTCGCCGATCGGTGCGGTAGAAACACCGCGGTCTGAATAGGCAACCATCGCGCGTGCTAGTTCTCGTTTTAACTGCTGGAACGCCGCATATTCTGCGCCTTGCGGAGTTTCGATAAACGCTAATTCGTTCAACGCTTCAGCCAGCGACGCACGTTTCTCATGGCTCGAATCGCCTTTGGATACGCCGAGTCTCTGCGAAACGCCGCAAGCAGTCGTTAACGCAGCCAAAATAACTAAACTTAAGGTCGTCAGTAAAATCGAGGTCTTCATAACTCCTCCCGCACAAGTCGCACAGCGAGCTGTTTCAATCCGACGCAAACATTTCTGGATGAACACCGATCCATAAACGCATTATTAGTACCTCGGTTTAGCCGCGATATTTTGCGAGCCGTTCAAGATGTAAAAAACCTCGTTGTTTTCATTCGCTAAGTTAATTGACTATCTAGTTGTAACATTGCCGCAAAGAATACGGCGTATTCGCGTTTATACGGTTATCGCAACGCGTCGCTTACATTATCCACAGGTTATCAACATATCACGGCATATTGTTGATAACTATCATCATTTTATGGACTAAATGTTGACGCTTTGCCATATATAAAATATTTTTTATCCATTAATTAACCGTTCAATGTACTCCTATGTCATTTATTGATGCGAGTTTTTGGCAAAATTGCGCCCTTACAGGATAACGAGTTCCAAGATTAGTTTTTATGGTACAATTGCATTTCTTGTAGTTAAACTGGGTAAGGACTAGTGTTTAATTTTTTGCCGATAGCTTGAAACGCTTGGGTTGTATATCTATTGCGCAAGCATGTTTCGCGCGTTGCGCTTGCTGATTTATTAAGCGGATGAAATAAGGCTTGACGTTTACTATCTCGCAGGCGGGCAAGAACGTTTGTCTGGTGACTAACAGTGCTTAAACTCTCGAAAATTGAACTTTCAGGATTCAAATCGTTTGCCGGTTCAGAAACGATCGATTTCGAGCGTCCAGTCACAGCAGTCGTCGGACCGAACGGAAGCGGGAAATCGAATATTCTCGACGCCATACTGTTTGCCTTTGGTGAGCAGTCGCCGCATAGACTGCGTACATCGAAAATGGACGCGCTGATTTTTGGAGGCTCGGGCGATACTAAGAGATTAAACTTTACAAACGTCAAGATTACGTTCGTTCCACAGATTCAATGCTCGATACCATTCAGAACACGCACGCCTCTGCCCGGCGAAAATGGGCGCGGAACGCTCATAACCGGGAATGGAAACGGCAACTGGGGAACTGAATACGTGCCGCTTGCGAGAGATGGCGCAGTAACGCTTGAAAGACGTTTGTATCGCGACGGCGTCAGCGAATATTTACTGAACGGCGAGTCGGTTCGCCTCAAAGACGTTGATGATTTTTTCGGTAGTTACGGACTTGGGCGCGGCGCGCAGATTGCTATTACGCAGGGAGAAGTGGAGCGTAAGATACTCGCTAATCATCAGGAGATGCGCTCATGGCTCGTAAGCGCATGCGGAATCGGGCTGCTGATTGACCGCAAGAAGCGCGCGGAAGAAAAGCTCGAAGCGACTAGGACTAATCTTGAACGCGTCAGCGATTTGATTGGCTCGACACGCAGACGGATCAACGCGCTTACTCGCGAACGCGATGATGCACACGAACATGAAAAGCACTCTCGTAGATTATCGGTTCTGAAGCTTGAAAGTTTGCGTCGCGAACTTGCTGACTGTTACAAGTCCCTGCGCGACAATCAGGCGACGTTGAACGAGATTCAAAACAAGTTGTCGGTGTACGGTGCAACAAGCGAGGATGCAGAGAAGAAGCGCAACGATGCGGAGAGCGAGTTAGAAGCGGCTCGTAATGCGATTGAATCGCGAATGACTGAACAAGCGACGATGCAGCGACGGTATGATGAGATAGACGCACGCGTGAAATCGCTCGATGTCGAACTGCGGATGTCAAACGAGAGTCTAAAAAGCCACATTGAAAGAGCAAGTGTTGCGAAGCTAGCGCTTGGCGGCGATTACGAGCGGATGGAAACGATCAAAGATGATTACGACAAGCTCTCAAAAGCTCTAGTGTTGCTTGACAATAAGTATAAAGGGCTTACGACTGATTTCGAAAGGTGCGAGAGCGTGGCGGCGGTTGTTCGAAGCGAGTATGATAAAGCAATTGTAGCGCGTCTTGATATTGAACGTCGCACCCGCGATTTTGAACATCGGTTGAACGCGGCAGCGGCGGCGGTCGAACGTGCTGCGGTGGCGAAAGCCAAACTCGACGGCGAAAACAAGAAATTGAGCGAGGCGATTAACGAATCTAGCGAAAGGCTAATTGAACTCGAAAATGCACGCTCTGAAGCGTTTAGAACGGTGCGCGAGACGGATGCGGAGACTGCCGCTACCACTGAAAAACTTGCGGAACAAAGGTGCGCACTCGACGCTGCGAATCGAAAACGTGATGAAGTTAGAGATTCGCAGGCGGCTGTGACTGCTCGACTTGAGAGTCTTCGATCGCTGGAAGCTGAAGCCGAAGGATTTGCTCCAGGCAAGAAAGCGCTTTTGACAGATGAAAAGCTAAAGAAGTGCGTTGGCGGTGCGCGCGATCCATGGCGCAGCGTAGAGTTTCCATCAAAGTACGCGCTTGCTGTTGGTTTAGTATTCTCGGCATACGAAGACGCCATCGAAGTAGGTGATTTAACAAACGGAGCGCAAGTGCTCGCTGAATTTCACGCTAAAGGCGTTGGACGTGTGCGTTTGACGACGACCTTAGCGGCAAGTGCGGATGACTCTGACAACAACGATGGCGACTTCAACGCGCTGCCGTCGAAGCCTGACTGGTGGAAAAAAGACGTGATTCGTTTTTACGAAGTGGTTTCCGGCGATAAGGCATGGTTAAAGCGTTTGTACGCCGAAACAGGCGAGGTTGCGATCGCGAATACGCTTGACGAAGCGTTAATTGTTGTCAACGAGTTGCCGCAGCTTTCGCGTGCTGTCGTGATCGACGGCAGCGTTGTCGTATCGAAAAGCGAAGCTTCAGGCGGCGCACCCAGCGCAGGCAGTTCGGTTTTGTCGAGGCGTGTCACAATTGACGAACTCGCCGTCGAATCTGTTCGCTTGAATGTCGAATACGCATCCGCTGATTCAACAATGATTGGAGCGGATGTTGCTGTTAAGGAAACGCAGACCGAACTTGGAAAGCTGACGGAACAAAGAGCTAGATATGCAAAAGAAGTTGCCGTGCTCGACGAAAGAATCGCTGCTATCAATGCTCGCCTGAAGGAATTGAAGCTTAATTATGAATCGGTAAATATGGAAATTGAGGAGACGGCGCGCGAAGAGGGCAGACTGAAAGCTGAAATGGAGAATCGAGCAATCGAGTTTGAAATTGAACAAGCTAAACTCAAACACGCAGAAGAATTAGCGGCGGAGAGCGCAACGAATCTAGCGGCAGCCGAGCGCGAGCTATCACGTGTGCGCGGCGAACGTTCGACTGCGGGTGAAGAACTACGCGTGGTTAAACTCAACGTGAACCATCTCGCGATGCAGATGAGCGATCTCGATCGACGAATACGCGATGCAAAGGCGCAGCTTGATACAGCCGAATGCGATATCGCAGCGCTAAACGAAAAAATCGAAAAATGTGAGAATGCTCTCAACAACTCGAAAATGGAATACGATTCTTCCGAAAATGCTCTTACAAGAGCGAAGACTATGCTAGAACGCGCCCGTTCAAACGCTGAAGATAAGCGAAAACAACTTGACGAAATGAAAGTTGCGGCGCGCGACGCGGACGATAATCGTGCGCGCTTTGAGCGCGACCTTCAGCGATTCGATGTGGCGCGCGGCCGCCTTCTTTACCGATATCACGACCTTTGGAAAAACTGGCACGAAGGCACCCAAATTGTATGCGGGGCTCTGTCATTCGGTGCCGCAAACTCAACCGCCGCTTCAGACAATCATATATCGCCGCTGACAAATGCTATAGTGAACGAAGCGCTGACGCTCGTAAAAGCGTATTACGAAGTCGAAGGCTTGACTGTCGAAGATCCTAGACCCGATCGCTCCCGCATACGCCAGTTCTGGACGAGAATAGGACTCGCTGAACCCGATTATCTAGAAGACGACGCCGTTGCACCGAAGACTAAAGGGATTGCCGACGACGGAGCAATCGAAAGGTTGTTTGAAGACGTTGACGCTCCACACGACTATATGAACGACGAAAATTCGCTGCAACCATGCCATCCCGATTTGATATCTGCCGCGGAAAACGCTGACAATGACTCTCACGAGCAGATGCACATCATGGACGCCGCGGAAGTTATGATTTCCGGTTGGGACACAAATGGATTGCCAGAGCCGCCGAATCCGCCGTCGCTTGTTGAGAATCTCGAAAAAATGAGCCGCACCGCTCTTCGAGAAGCGTTCTTAGAGTGCGAATCCGCTATCGCAAAACTCGGTCAGGTTAATATGAAAGCGCCGTCGCAATGGGAAGAAGAATCGGCGCGCTTGAGTTTTTTTATACTTCAAGAATCGGACGTTCGCAACGCGCTGGCGCAGCTAATGGATTTACTAACCAAGTTAGACAAGGAAACTCTGCGAAAATACACAACGCGCACGGAAAAAATCTCTGCTCGATTCAAGGAATATTTCCATTTCTTATTCGGCGGCGGCGATGTCGCA
This sequence comes from uncultured Planctomycetia bacterium, assembly GCA_964602075.1. Classification (GTDB taxonomy): domain Bacteria; phylum 4484-113; class 4484-113; order JAGGVC01; family JAGGVC01; genus JAGGVC01. The sequence goes on along the minus strand of CAZRQJ010000123.1, from coordinate 566 downwards.
ATCAACTTCACCGAGCCTGCCGATACACTGGCGAGCGGTGTCGAGATATTCGTCACGCTGCCGGGAGACCGCAAACAGCCGTTGAGATCGCTGTCGGGCGGCGAGCGAAGTCTCGTTTTTCTTGCGTTGTTTCTTGCGGCACATGCAACGGGCTCGGGCGCGTTCTGCGTTATGGACGAAGCGGACGCCTCGCTCGACGACGCCAACATTCTTAGACTCGGACGCTTGCTCGACGCTGTCGCATCTCATACTCAACTCATTCTCGTCACGCACAACAAACGCACGATGGAACTCGGCGACGGGCTTGTCGGAGTTGTTTGCCGCCCTAAAGGCGTAAGCCGTATAATTCCCGTCAACCTCGCAAAAGCGCAAGAGTTTGCAGAAGCCGTCGTAAAGACATAGCATTGCTCGCTCAATAGCGCTTGTCTTTTATTGTTCCTAACCTATCCCGCATCTAAACCACGTCAACGAAACGCGTTTGAAACTCGGCACGTACGACATTATTGTCGGCATCAACCTGTTGCGTGAAGGACTCGACCTGCCGGAAGTGTCGCTTGTCGCCATTC
>CAZRQJ010000122.1:0-7006 GCA_964602075.1 uncultured Planctomycetia bacterium | reverse complement strand
AGATAAATCGTTGCTAGCTGTGATGTGAACGCCTTAGTCGATGCGACGCTGATCTCCGGTCCCGCTTGTGTGTAAAGATTCAAACCGCAGTGACGCGTAATCGTCGAGCCCACTACGTTGCAGATTGACATCGTTTTTTGTCCCGAATCTTGCGCAAGACGAACCGCAGCAAGCGTGTCGGCGGTTTCGCCCGACTGCGTAATTGCTAACGTAATCGTGTTATCAGCGATAAGCGGATTGCGATAGCGAAATTCGCTGGCATAATCTACAGTGACGCTCATACGAGCGATAGATTCGATAATGAATTTGCCAACGAGTCCCGCATGCCAGCTTGTTCCGCACGCAACAATGTTTATGCCGTCAATATCCTTTGTCACGAATTGTTCGATTTCTGGCATATCTAGTTTGTCTTCGCCGACACGAAACCGTCCGCGCAGAACGTCAACAAGAATTGACGGCTGCTGGTGAATCTCTTTAAGCATATAATGCGGATAGCCGCCCTTTTGTGCCGCTTCGACGTCCCAAGTGATATGTTCAATAGCACGTTCAACATGTTTGCCGTTGTTAATCGTTCGATACTCGACGTTGTCGGTCGTGACAACAGCCATATCGCCGTCTTTCAGATAAACAACGTCTTTAGTGTGTGGAAGAAACGCTGTAACATCGCTCGCAACAAAGTTCTCTCCCTTGCCTAAACCTACGCATAACGGAGTCTGATTCCTAACGGCGATAATGGTGCCCGGATGTTTCTTCGAGAGAACGGCGAGCGCAAAACTGCCGTCGAGATCGCAGCAAGCGAGTCTTACGGCTTCGGGAAAGTCGTCTCGCTCGCTGAAATGATGAGCGATGAGTTGACAGATGACTTCTGTATCTGTTTCGCTTGTAAACGGGATGCCTTCGTTTTGGAGTTTGTCTTTTAGCAACTGATAATTTTCGATAATGCCATTATGCACAAGACAGAAAGTGCCGGTATGGTCTTTGTGCGGATGCGCGTTGTTCACGCTTGGCGCGCCGTGCGTCGCCCAGCGCGTATGTGCGATACCCGTGTGTCCTTCGATCTGATTCGTTTCGAGCAGCTTTTCAAGATTAGCAATCTTGCCGATATTCCGCTCAATTTGTATATCGCCGCCGTTGACCGCGGCAATGCCTGCCGAGTCGTAGCCGCGATACTCAAGCATCTTCAATCCGCTAATTAATATATCGACAACATCACGCGTGGATACAAGACCAACTATTCCGCACACAAGCGTTCCTCCTAGGGACAACGCATAGACGCATATTGTACAAAATGCGTTTATTTATAGCAACCTAAGTTGTACGATGCAGTTTGCAACCGTCGTGATACAATTAATTTTCTATATTTCATCACGCTTTAGAGGTTTCGATGGCTTCACTTATCGGTATGAATTATGAGAATGTTGACAATCTACTCGACACAGACCGTATGCTAGTGATCGATTTTGGTGCGGAATGGTGCGGACCTTGCAAGCGAATAGGTCCGATTGTAGAAAAATTTGCGAACGATAATGTCGATACTGTAGATGCCGCTTATGTCGATATCGGTAAATATCCGATTCTAGCGCAGCGTTTCGGCGTCATGGGTGTGCCGACTGTGATTATCATTCGCGGTAAAAAAGAAGCGAAGCGTTTCGGCGCAAACCTACAACTTTCGATGCTTGAAGCCGAACTAGCGAAGTAGATATCAGTCTTATATGACGCACGGTGCTTCGCCGCGCAAGGAGTCGATATGGAACTCAACGCATTGATTCAGGATGTTGCACAGTCGTTTCAGTCCGCAGGACCTGTATTGAAATTTGTTTTTGCACTCGTCGGTGGAATTCTGTCGAGTTTTACGCCGTGTATATTTCCCCTTCTGCCGATTGTCGCGATAACAATCGCAGCGTCGAACTCGAGTGGTAAACGAATTCAAGCATTCACATTGAGCCTATCATATGGCGCTGGACTGGCGATAGTCTATGCGATTCTAGGTCTTGTTGCAGGGCTTCTCGGTGCATCTCTAGGTCGCATTGCCAGCCATCCGATAGCATTCATTATTGTTGCGATCTTTTTTGTGTATTTTGCATTGATGATGTTCGATGTGTACCAGATTCCTGTACCGCAATCCATTTTGAATGCAAGCGCTAACGCACAACAGCGTCGCGGCTACATCGCGGTGGCTATGACCGGCGCGTTCAGCGGGATAATCGCTGCTCCATGCCTTGGTCCGGTAGTGCTTTTTATACTTACGTACATTGCTCGTGATGGAGACCCTGTAAGCGGATTTTTTATGATGCTTCTTTATGCAATAGGTGTGGCGACCCTTCCGATGCTTGTCGGTACATTCGCAGGTTTCGCGTCGACTCTTCAGTCTAAACAAGGGGCATGGATGACTCGCATAAAACACTTGTTCGCTTGGCTTTTCATATTCTTCGCACTATTTTATGCGTTCAAGGCAGGACGCAACTACGTGCCTACAACCGGTGAAGTCGCCGCAGGCAACGGCAGTAACGGCACAGTTCAAACCGATGGCGGAAATGTGAATGTTGCGAACGGTTCGGCAATCGCGAGCGGTGCGCTCTGGGACGTAGTCAGCGTCGAGAAAGGAGAAGTGCCATCGAAAGCGGGCGATAAAGCTATAGATATAACCTTCACAAAGAGCGGCGAGACGCGCAAGCTGTCCGATTTCGATAAACAAGGGCAGATTACGCTTCTTACATTCTGGAGCACAAACTGCCCGGAATGTATCGCGGAAATGCCGCATCTTGTCGAGGTTTACAATAAATATAAGGACCGCGGATTCAATGTGATAAGCGTCAACTCGGTTACAAATGAGACTCGCGATACGGTCGAAGGGTTCATTAAGAAAAACGCAATCCGAATGCCATATCCGGTTCTGTTCGACGCAAATCATGCAATTTGGAACGCTTACGAACTATTCGGAACGCCGACGAATATCATGATCGACGAAAACGGGGTAATTCTGGATTACTCGATTAGTTTGAGCAAAAACATGGAGAAGATTCTCGACGAGAAACTCCCGAAGTAACATTTGGAGATTCGTTGACTCAACTCTTGGAGTTTTATGGACACACAATATCTGTACGCACTTTTGTCGGAGTTTGTTCTTGTTCACGGCGTTTCGGGCAACGAAGCGCGGGTTGCGGAGATAGTTGAGCGCCGTCTTATTGAAATCGGTTATCAGAAAGACCGCATCAAGCGTGATTCGCTTGGAAATAGGTGGATTGAATTCGGCGATGGAAGTAAACCGTTACGTCTGCTCGTAGCTCATATGGACGAAATTGGCTTTAGAATTACATCTATCCGCGCGGACGGACTGATGAGGGTTGTGAACGTCGGCGGACTTGATGGGCAATTGTACGAAGGCGCACCGGTTGTCGTTCATACATCATCGGGAGATATTCCCGGCGCGTTTTCTACTTTGAGCCACCATGTCAGTTTCCGTTCATCGAAATCTGACGGAAGGCGTCTTTCGGTCGAAGACTTAATACTCGATATCGGCGCAACATCTGCTGAAGAAGTTCACAGAGCTGGTATCCATCTTCTCGATTCTGTTACATTCCCCAAACGGATTGAGCAGTTAACAGGTGGATTTGTTCAAGCGCGCAGTTTGGACGATCGGTTTGGATGCGCCGCGCTCATAGCGCTTGCGGAGTATCTTTTTAGCAATGAACCGCTTATTCCCACAGTGGTTGCTTGGAGCGTGCAGGAGGAAGTTGGACTACGCGGCGCACGCGCCCTTGCTGAACGGTTTAAGGATGTTGATGAAGCGATTGCAATAGACAGCTTCACGGTTGGAAGTGGACCGCGCGACAACAAGCAGTTTGACGCGGTGAAACCCGGTAGTGGAGCCGTGCTTAGAGCTTTCGACACCACGACGCTTGTGCCTGATGTAACTCGTAAGGCACTGCTCGAAAAAGCCGCGTCATTGGATTTCAAACTTCAATACGGCTATATGCCGGGCGGTAATGATGCGTCTATGTTCGAGGTTTTCGGTTCACGGGTATTCGGTTTTTCCGTCCCTGTTGTTTATAGCCATACTGCAGCAGAACGGATTAGTATGCATGATCTTGCGTCGCTGATCGAACTCTTATGCGCGTGGTCGGCGACTGATATATCAATATAGAACATCGAAAATCTAATGAACAACTGCAAGCGTGCGCACAATCTCTACCCGCTGATATGTTATCATCCAACGTCATGTCAACTAAAAATGCGGACGAATTGCTCGACAAGCTGCTGTTGCTCGCGCGCCTGACGCTTAACGAAGGCGAGCGCGACGAGTTTGCGCGCAAATTTCAAAGCCTTCTCGAATTTGTGGATAAAGTGAACGAGAGCGATGCTGCGTTCGGCGTGGGACGTTCTGAATCGGCTGGCAGTTTGAGCTATTTCGACGAGATGCCTGTGAGGGAAGATGTTCCGCAAGCCTTTATGTGGGGCGATGACTTTGTGCATAACTACGTTGTCCCGATAGTGGTTGGCGGCGGCGAATCGGATAACGTGAGCGGAGATAGCGAATGAGCGAACAAACGCCGATCGTCGTCAATAAGAGTATAAAATCTAAAGCTGTTTCGATACTCGCTGAACCCGCGTATAGCGTAATGGAAATGATAAAAGAAGGCTTGATTGACAAAGACGAGCTTTTCAAGACTCAAATTGTTTATGCGAATAAGATTGATAAATATGTCAAAGCATTTTACGAGATCGCAGGCGGCGCATGCGACGGGTGCAGTAACGCGAACGACGACGACCGCGAGTTCGGCGATCAGGTTGACGACTCGGCTAACGAGTGTCGTTCCGCGCTTCGCAATATTCCGGTCAGTATTAAAGATATATTCAACGTGCGCGGCTTCTGCGCGACAGCGGGCAGTAAAATACTCGAAGGTTATCGTCCACCTTACGATTCTACGGTCGCGGCAAGGTCTAAAGCGTTAGGCAATCGCGTAGTCGGTAAAACGAGTCTCGACGAATTTGCGATGGGGTCGAGCAACGAAACTAGCGCATACGGTCCATGTTTCAATCCTTGGGATTTGGGACGCGTACCCGGCGGCAGTTCCGGCGGCGGCGCAGTCAGCGTTGCGTCTTGCCAGTCGTTCGTCGGCTGGGGAACTGATACCGGTGGAAGCGTAAGACAACCCGCTGCGTTATGCGGCGTTGTAGGCTTCAAACCGAGTTATGGCCTTGTATCGCGCTTTGGACTAATAGCGTATGCATCGAGCCTTGATACGCCATCCACATTTACTCGCAACGCGCTTGACGCTGCGCTTGCTATGAACGCTGTTTGCTACCCCGATAGATACGACGCAACTGTGTGCGTACCCGAACCTTTACCCGATTTTGTTTCCGAAAGCGATCCTGTTACCGTCGCAAACCCGCGCTTCGCAATTGTAAAAGAGCTTGTATCGGAAGAACTGCTCGACAAACGGGTCGCGGCGCGCTTTTATGCAACTGTAGATGCGCTAAAACGCGCAGGAGCAGTTGTTGAAGAAGTGAATTTCCCGCTTGCGAATCTGACTCTTCCTGCCTACTACATAATTACAACTGCGGAGTGCAGCAGCAACCTAGCGCGGTTCGACGGTATTCGCTACGGCGCAGCTAGCGATGCGAGCATCGGATTGCTAGAAATGTATTTCAATCGTCGCGGCGGCATGAACGGATTTGGCGCTGAAACTAAACGACGGATACTGCTCGGAACTTATGTGCTCTCATCCGGTTACTTCGACGCGTACTACAACAAAGCGCGCGCCCTTCGCCGTGCGATTACGGGCGAAGTTGCAAAGTTGATGCTGACCTACGATGCTTTGATTCTTCCGACATCGCCCGACCCAGCGTTCAAATTCGGCGAGCGCATGGACGACCCTGTGAAAATGTATATGTCTGACATAGCAACCGTAATCGCCAATCTCGCCGGTACGTGCGCAATCAGTTTGCCTTGCGGATCTGTTCCCGATAACGATTCATCGTTGAGCGTTATGGCTCACAAGTACGGCATAACAGACGAAATGCAGGCGTTTTGCAAAGACGATAGTGCGACAATCAATCTGCCTGTTGGGTTTCAGATGATTGGTAAAAGATATAGCGATGTCGAACTGCTAAAAAACGCTCGCTGGTATGAACAAGTTACAGGTTACAGCTACGAAATGCCCCCGCTGATAGCTCGAATGTTGGATGACTGATTTGATTTCAAGAATCATAAATCACGAGAAAGCATTATTCCGTGCTCCGCGACTCCGAAGTAATCTCTCCACCACATCGCAGGATCTTTAACGCTTCCAGATTCCGTAACAATGTTTCCCTGTAAACCTTCGCCAACGCATATCTCACGCGGAGGCGTGACAGGCGTATAACCGTCAAGTGTAAACAACGACAACAGCGTATGAGCTTTTACCGGTACGACTACTCTGGCACTGCTACAACCCTTTTCTTTTGCAACTGCGCTTAACCGTGCAACCAGTTGTCTAAGCGTACCTGTTCCTACTATAGATGTATCGTAGGAGATATTTTGAATGAATACCGTGTTGGGTAGACCTTGATTGACTGTTGCCGATACAAACGCTTCGAATTCCCGATTACTCGAAACTGCGCATAAACAAAGATCAGAAAAATGGTGCAAATGCGATGCTATCGTTTGGTTGTTTCCACAGAGAGATTTCCAAGCGCTGCTCGAACGGATGAGTTCGGGGATGTCTCCCCATGTTAGAGCGCGAATCTCAAGTGCAGCCATAGTGCAATAATAATGAAGTTATCAAAAAAGTCAATCGCCGTGCTCGTTCATACGGATACTGTAGGTATTAGCGTAAGTAAAAAAAAAGCCGAAGTTTTCACTCCGGCTTTTTTCAAATGCTCTTTACTATTACTGGACGGTAATGCCCATTCCAGCAATAATTTTAGGCGGATCGACGAGGTTAAACATCTTGCTGTACTTTTCACCAGCTTTACGGTAGAAGAGTTGTGCAGTGAGGTATACGGTGCCGGCTTGATCAGATGC
>CAZRQJ010000121.1:0-7029 GCA_964602075.1 uncultured Planctomycetia bacterium | reverse complement strand
AGACAAGATGATAAACACGCTCAACACAATTACCGTTGAACTGCTCGATACAACCCTCTCAACGGAAATTGCTAACGATGAGCTAAAGCAGCGAAACAAAGAAATCACGACGCTTCTTCAAATCAACGAAATCGTAAGTTCTAGCCTCGAATGGGAAGCGCTATTTACAAACATCATACTTGCACTAAAAAACAGCTTTATATTCAAAAACTTTACGCTGTTTCTCTTTGACGAGGAAGACAAACGCTTGAGCATTCGTATAGCAAATGGCGTTTTCTACGACGACGACTCAAGTTACAAAATTAAGCCTGGCGAAGGAATTGCGGGATGGGTGTTCGAAAAGAGACAATCGGTCTGCGTTGGCGATGTAAGCCGCGATCACCGTTATAAGGAATTTTCCAACTCAAAAACAGTCCCCGCTAGTCTGTTGTGCGTGCCTCTCGTTTATCGCGGCACTTCAATAGGCGCGATAAGCCTCGACAGTGCAACCACCAATAACTTCACGCGTAAAGACCAGAAATTTTTTGAATCAATCGCTTATCTAATTAGTGTCGCTATTACCAACTCTCGTCACTACAACATAGTAAAAGAAGAAAGCATCACCGACAATCTAACGGGTTTGACTAACTTTAGAGAACTGCAAAATAAGTTTAACGAGGTTCTTGAGAAGAACATTAGAAAGAAAGACAAAATGTCTGTGATGATGATCGACATAGACCATTTCAAACGGATTAACGACACTTACGGACATTTGGCTGGCAATCGAATTCTTAAGTCGCTATCTGAACTGTTCAGAAACTACTTCCGAAAAACCGACATCGCTGCCCGCTATGGCGGTGAGGAATTCGCAATAATCCTATCGGGGAGCCCGGGAAGCGTAGCGCGAGATATGGCTGAAAGTTTGCGATATCGAGTAAGTCGCGAGGATTTCTTTATCGACGAGGAGCATTCTTTTAGTATAAACCTAACTATAAGTATCGGATTGTCTTCATTCGAAGATGAAAATATCGGAGATCTAGTTGAGCAAGTCCTGCGATTCGATATAGGTGAATTGTCGCAGATTCAAATGCAGCTCATAAAAAACGCCGACGAAGCGTTGTATTTTGCCAAAAACGAGGGCAGAAACATGGTTGTCACCTGGCGACAGGTCGAGGCGTTGAAGCGCGCAAAAAGCGGTCGAATAGAAAGCGAGACTTAATAAATATGTAACTTCATGTAGCCGACACAAATACTGCGCGACGAAAATATGCACGTATCGCCACGCGCAATCAAGAACGTTTAACGAACAAATGCTATGGGCTCACTACTTCTTCAATCGCAGCCGGCAGAGAAACATCCTCGCCAACCAATGTATCTGCATTAAAAACCTTGAAGATAATCATAAAGGTAAGTAATGTGCTCGCGATAAAAAGAATGATAGCGAGAATGGACAGTCCCGCTTCCTTTTCCTTGACTCCCTTGTGAACAAGGTAAACCGAAAAAGAAATTGCAAGAGCAAAAACCATCACTGAAAGCTCAACAAAACCTGGCATAGCCCTACCCTCCGAAAAACAACCGAATATTAACACATATAAACTTAGATTAAAAGTATTGGAATTATGCTTGCCTTACAAGTAAACTATGCACTTACTTTTTAGTTAATAAACTGGTATCGCCTAGATGCCAACTTCGAGGTTCGACGTGCATTCGGACGAGAAGCTTATTGAATTGTTTAATGCTGGTGACGAACAGGCGTTCGACGAATTATTCGACCGATATAGGCAGAAGTTGTACAACTTCATATATCGGATAGTTGATGACAAAGAGGACGCTATGGATTTAGTTCAGGAAACTTTTATATCTGTGTATACATCACTGTACAGGTGGCAGCCGAAAGCGCGGTTCAGCACATGGCTATATACAATTGCCGTCAACAAAGCTCGTACGGAACTTCGCAAAACTCGCCGCCACATCAAGTACAAGCCAATTGAACTTGAACTCAATCCGTTTGACAATTCAGTTGCAAAGGAGCTACGCACTGCAAGGGGAACTCCCGTAAACGTATACAACGATAACTTACTGATTAAAACTCTTGACGATGCTGTAAACAAACTACCAGAACAGCAGCGAAACATATTTTTGTTAAGACACGCAAACGACTTAAGACTTTCGGAAATTGCGGAGATTGTAGGTGTTAAAGAAGGAACGGTTAAAGCGCACTTGTTCAAAGCGATATCCAATATCTTGAAATATTTCAAGAGAGTGGGTGTCTCAATAGACTCCATATCTACATGTAAAGGAGACGCCGATGTCTAAAGATATGTTAGATATGGATCATGTTAATACCGACGACGATCTCCTGGTGCTTTACTATTATCGTGAGTTATCAGATATAGCGATGGCTGCCGTGTCTAAACGCCTAGATTCAGATGTTGAGTTCAATACCAGATATCAAGAAATGGTTAACACGCTTAAATGCGTTCCCATACACGCAACCTACCAGCCCTCCACGGAAGAGTGGGAGAACATTCGTGAAACGGTTAAAACTAAGGGCAAACAAAAACTCGATTTTTTCACAAAACTCCGACATGTAACTACGCTTAGAACTTACGTTACGGCAAGTGTTTATGTCTTGTTGCTGGCTCTTGGGGTCGTTTGGCTTCTTACGCTAAATCAAAAACCAACGCCGTTGGTTATTCAGGCTTACGGAACGAAAAGCGTCGTGCCGGGAGCTGAAACATCTTTGAGAATAGTCACACGCCTTCGTGAACCCCGCGCTTACACAAAAGAAGAGCTAGCAGAAAGGAAAGCGACATTAACCGAACTGCTTAATAAAGGCGACGATAAACTTGAGAAAGAGAGCGAGGCTGGAAGTATCGGGGAATTAGAACCAGGCACAAGTGAGTTATCCGATAAGCTGGATTCTAGCGGCGAGTTATCCGAAACGCCGACGGAAGCTGGCAGCGACGACGACGACAAATCTAAAGCTGACGACTTAAGCTCGCAGGAAAGAATCGACACAGAAGACGTTAATGCTGGTGGAGACAATACCTTAACTGAACTGGACAAAGCTATCGCTAATTCTGAAGAAATTTTGCAGATTTATCCATCTTTTGAATGGGAGCAACGCATCGAACCCTACCTTCGTTTATTCAGTTTAGAGCGTGACGGATTTCTAAAAGACACTTCGGTTAGGATATCGCTGATTTCGTCTAAAGGTAAAGAAGTTTTAGTAAAAGATCGCACTAACGAAAGCGGAACAATTGATACAACATTCAGAGTTCCATACGATGTTGGGAATGATGCCAAATTGTTAGTGTCAGCTTTATACAAGGGAAGTTGGCATACCGTTCAAGTGCCTGTTAAAGTAGAAAAAACGTTAAAGGTCATTTTATCAACGGATAAACCAAGATACCAACCTGGACAGGTTATTCATATTCGAGCGTTAGTAACTGATGAAAACGAGCATAGAAACGCGGCTGGAAGCGACGTGCAATTTCAAATAGAATCTCCAAACGGATCTAAATTGGCGCGTCAATATATAAAAACTAGCAAATGGGGAATCGCCTCGTTGGATTTTCAACTAGCAGACGACTTACCATTGGGCGATTATACGATTCGCGTTGTCGCTATGGGCAATGTTGAAACAACAAAGGTCGCGGTTGAAAGATATGCTCTTCCGCCACTTGCGATTGATTTCGACACCGATAAGCGTTGGTTGCTTCCCGGCGAATCTTTCAAGGGTTCGGTTGCTGCAATATATTATTTTGGAAAACCTGTTGCATCAGGAAACGTTAGGATAAGGTTTTATTACTACGATGTTGAAGAGTTAACAGCAGGGACGATAAAAGGAACGCTTGATTCTAGCGGAAAATTCAACTTTGATTTTACAGTTCCAGAAAGGTTTTTTGCTCGAGATCCATATTCACATCGCTCGATTTTGAGTGCGGACATTGAGATAACAGATTCGGCGGGACAATCCCACAAAATTACGAGAGATATTGATGTAACTCAATACGAGTACATAGCGAATTTATTACCCGAAAGCGGCGCATGGCATATCGGATTGGATAACTACGTTTATTTTTCGATTAAAGATCTCGACGGGGCACCGTGGGAACCTAAATCAGTCCTCTTTGAATCACCTACCCAGCTAAACCCGTTAATTCGAATTGCACCCGGACTTTACTCCGGTTTAGTTAGCGCTGGAGACACGGGCTATACGGTGAGAGTGACCTGTGTTGACGAAAACGATAAGAGGTATCAGTTTTTCTTTAACAGGTACGATTACGAGACCGCTCCGTCATTTATCATACATACTGACAGAACAATCTACAGACCCGGCGGCGAAGTAAAGGTTAAAGTCCTTTTCCCGTCAACACTTCGATACTCGACAGTTTACGTGGATGTCGTCAAAGGGAAGCAACTTCTACTAACGCAAAGCGCGCCGACAATAACAGGTATAGCCGATTTGAGTTTTTCAATAACTCCGCAGATGATTGGCGAAGTTGAAGTGCGAGCATACGTGCCAACGTTGGAAGCGTCCGACTCCAAGCTGTATTTCAAGGACCGCAAGATTATCTTTGTCCGATCTGAAAACGCCCCTTTGACTCTTGATATGTCACCTGACAAATCCGAATACTCGCCCGATTCGCCGGCAAAATTATCTTTATCGCTAAAGGATCCGAAGGGCAACCCGACATCAGGAGCAGTGGGTTTAGTTGCGATTGACGGAAAGGTTCTTGGAGTCGAATCAAAACGTGTCGGTCTAGACAATATCTACTATAAACTAATCACTTTGTTGATGGATCCGAAAGTTGAGGTTCAAAACGATGTGCTTAACAGACTATTGGACTCTGTACCACCCGTCAACGAAATATATAATGAACTTAAACCTGCAATGGAAGAAGCAAACATCGAGAATGTGAGAGGAGAGGTCGAATACACATATCAAGTTCTAGGTAGAATGATTGTCGCCAGAAAAGCGCTACTGGACACAGATGAGGGGTGGTATGAAACACAGTTGAGCAACGCGTCCGATACGCTTGAAGTCCATAGAGATCGGATGGAGAAACTGAATAAACTCATTGCTGCTGGACTTCCGATTATCTCCTTGATTCTTATCGCGATAATCATTTCCCTTTCGATTTTTCAACATGTGAAATGTAGTCCAACCCTGCCTTCTCGACGCCTCTGGTATTCATATAAAGTCTTAACACCATTAGCATTCATCCCGCTTCTTATTGGTATCGCCATCTTCGTAGTTTATCCTTATGCAGCTGCGGTAGCGCTAGGGTTAGGCATCTTGACCGCAGCTCTTGCCGCTAAAATAGTCGCCGAGCAGATCGACTTCTACCGCGTCAAGGCGATGATACTAATTGCGTTATACGCGATCGTCGGCGCACAAGCATTCACGCTTTCAAGCAGTTTTTATTCTATATACAAACTCTCACCACATAACGGCAATTTTGCTTTGATTTACATAGAAATTACATTACTGCTTATAACTGTGGTCGCGTTCGCAAGCAACAACGTCGAACACCCTTTTACTTTGAGAACATTCACTCTGAAACAGTACCTGTATAAACTGGGTTGGGTTTCGGTCGCTTGCATTCTGTTTGTGCTCCTCGTATCTATGGCAGCACCAAATCTCTTCAGTGCTAAAACAGCGCAAGTACAGACCATTGTTTCCGATGATAAAACTGGCAATACAAAGGAATTAGACGATGAATCCTCCGACTTGGCGGCGCGCGACGCTACAAGTGGATTGCCGTCTTCAGTTCCGGCTGCTTGGGAGTCGCAAAAACCTAAGAAAGTTAGGAAATATTTTCCTGAAACTTTATTTTGGAACCCGGAGCTTATCATTGACGGAAACGGCTTTGCGACATACGAATTCAAACTCGCAGACAACATTACGACTTGGCACTTACTTGCAACAGCGAATAACGCTTCGGGGAACATTGCCGTTAACGAATCGAATATAGTAGTTTCATCGGATTTCTTTATCGAAATGAACGTGCCATTACAACTAACAATGGGTGATAAAGTAGCAGTTCCAATAATTGTTTACAACAATCTCGACTCGGCGCAATCTGCAACTGTTTCATTTGAAACCAGCGACTGGTGCACTTTAGATGGAAACAAAACGGTGTCGCTTACACTAGACCCAAATTCAGTAAAGAGCGCGAGTTTCACACTATCTCCTATGAAGACAGGCACTCATAAAGTCAAAGTTAGAGCGTCATCTAGTCGAGGACTAACCGACACAATTGAACGAGAGATCGCCGTCGTCGCTCACGGCAGCGAGATAATCCAAACACAAAGCGGTACGCTCGAAAAAGGGAAAGCGAATATCAAAGCGCAAATCCCCACTGGTATAGTTGAAAACAGCGAACAACTGACACTTAAACTGAACGCCCATGCTCAATCTTATGTTCTCGATGGGCTTGACGGTTTGCGTAGTTTACCGCGCGGCAGCTTTGAGCAAACTCTAAGCACAACTTACCCGAACATTTACGCCCTCAATTACATGAAAAAGAACAAGAGCATTACTCCTGAAATGGAAATGAGCGCAAAAGCGTTTGTTTCACAGGGATATCAAAGGATGCTTGCATATCAAGTTGGGAGCGGCGGATTCAGCGAATTCGGTAACGAACCGGCAGATTTGCTCCTCACTGCTTATGGGTTAATGGGACTCATAGATATGGCTCAAGTCGCCTACATAGATCCAGATTTGATAGAGCGCACCAAACAATGGATTATCTCGCAAGCGCAGCCCGGAACTCTTCTGTTTAAGTATTCGAGTAAAGGTACTTCAACCGACTTTTCGTCGGACGATTTAGACCTGATAACCAATTCATATGTTGGATGGGCTCTAGCGCGGGCAGGAGCTACAAGAAATCAGTTCGTCAACCTTGTTAATTTAATCAAAGACAAAGCTCATAAAACGGAAAACGCTTATGCTATTGCACTTGCGCTGAATGCTATGAACGAGTTAAAAGTTGAAGCCGAACAAATACGTTCAACCGAACTAAAAAAATCCCTTGAAGC